>CANMZY010000105.1:0-9578 GCA_947502425.1 Verrucomicrobiales bacterium | reverse complement strand
GCGCGCGTTCTTGTCGATGATGGCGTTGTCGATGCGGGTGTTCTCGCCCACGCCGACGGCCGGCCGGCCGGCGGCGTTGTTCTGCTCGATGGAGGACTGGGATTCGTAGTAGTCGCAGCCGAGCAGAATGGTGCGGGTCAGGTAGCTGCCCGCGCCGACAATGCTGCGCACGCCGATGATGGAGTTGCTGATTTTCGCGTGGTTGATAATGCAGCCGTCCGAGACGACGCCGTGATCGATGGCCGCGCCGTTGATCTTCGAGGCGGGCAGGAAGCGCGGGCGGCTGAAGATGGGCGCGCTCATGTCGAAAAAATTGAAACGCGGCAGCTCGGAGGCGACGTCGAGGTTGGCCTCGAAGAAGGCGCGGATGGTCCCGATATCCTCCCAGTAGCCTTGGAAGACGTAGGAGAAGACACGATGGGTCTCGATGGCGCCGGGGATGATGTGCTTGCCGAAATCGGCGAGGGTGTTGTCGAGCAGCTTGGTGAGCACGTCGCGGTTGAAGACGTAGATGCCCATGCTGGCGAGGAAGAGGTCGTCGCCGCCCTGGATTTCCAGCGGCTCGTAGAGTTCCGGCTGGATGCACAGGCTGTCGAGCAGGCCGGGATCCTTCGGCTTCTCGACGAAGCGGGTGATGCGCCGTTCGGGGTTGATCTGCATGATGCCGAGGGACTGCGCCTCGGGCCGGGCCACGGGAATGGTGGCGATGGTGAGATCGGCCTGGGTCTCGGCGTGCTGGCGGATAATCTGCCGGAAATCCATCCGGTAAAGCTGGTCGCCGCTCAGGATCAGCACGTAATCGAAATCGTGGTTGAGCAGGTGGACGAGATTCTTGCGGACGGCGTCGGCGGTGCCCTGATACCAGGAGGTGTCGGAGAAAGTTTGTTCCGCCGCGAGAATTTCGACGAAGCCGCCGGAGAAGTGGTCGAACTTGTAGCTCTGCGAAACGTGGCGATGGAGGGAGGCGGAGTTGAACTGGGTGAGCAGATAGACGCGCTTCAACCCGGAGTTGATGCAGTTGGAAATGGGAATGTCCACCAGCCGGTACTTGCCGGCCAGCGGGACGGCGGGCTTGGAGCGGTCCTTCGTCAGCGGAAACAGCCGCGTGCCCGCCCCGCCGCCCATGATGATGGAAAGAACATTGCTCGTGTTGGGCGACATGCGCGTGCCTTGCTCAGCCATAAAAGAAACCTTTCAAGATTGTGACTTGCTGATAACTTGCGGCGAGCCTAGACCAAGCAGGCGGCAAAGCAAAAACAAAACTAAACGGCGACTTCTTCATGTGCGGCATCATCGGATACGTCGGCAAACAGGCGGCGGCCCCCGTCATTCTGGAGGGCCTGCGCCGCCTCGAATATCGCGGCTATGACAGCGCCGGCCTGGCCGTGCTCGACGGCGGCGGCCTTCAGTTGCGGAAGAAGAAGGGCAAGATCGACGAGGGCCTGGCCCACCTGCTTCAGGCCGAGACGGTCCACGGCCACACCGGCATCGGCCACACGCGCTGGGCCACCCACGGCCCGCCCTCGGATGAAAATTCCCACCCCCACCTAGACGCCGACGGCCGCATCGCCGTCGTCCACAACGGCGTGATCGAAAACTACGACCGGCTCAAACAGCACCTGCTCCAGGCCGGCCACGTTTTCCATTCGGACACCGACACCGAGGTGCTCGCGCATCTCATCGGCGTGCATCTTGCGAAACTGACCCCCGGCCGGCCCGCCACCGCCGGGACGCTCACCCAGGCCGTCACCCGCGCGCTGCGCGAAGTCATCGGCACCTACGGCCTCGCCGTCATCAGCGCGGACTGCCCCGACATCCTCATCGGCGCGCGGCGCGGTTCGCCGCTCATCATCGGCATCGGTGACGATGAAAACTTTCTCGCCAGCGACGCCAACGCCATCGTCGCGCACACGCGGCAGGTGGTTTACCTCAATGATTACGACGTGGCGACGTTGACCCGCGACCGGTTCGAGGTGGCCAACCTCGGCGCGGACACGGCCACCGTGCAGATCAGCCAGCTCGAATTCGGCGCGGAGGCCTCGGAGCGCGGCGCATTCCCGCACTTCATGCTCAAGGAAATTTTCGAGCAGCCGCGCACCGTCGAGAACGCCCTGCGCGGGCGGCTTGATTTCGAGGGGGCCACCGCCCGGTTCGGCGGGCTGAACATGACGGCGGCGGAATTGCGCGGCATCGAGCGCATCGTCATCGCGGCCAGCGGCACGAGCTGGCACGCCGCGCTCGTCGGCGAATATCTCATCGAGGAGCTGGCGCACCTGCCGGTCGAAGTCGAGTTCGCGCACGAGTTTTGCTACCGCAACGCCCCGCTGGAAAAACACACCGTACTGCTCGTCCTCTCGCAGTCTGGTGAAACGGCCGACACGCTCGCCGCCCTCCGCGAGGCCCGGCGGCGCGGACACAAGGCGCTCGCCATCGTCAACGTCGTCGGCAGCACCATCGCCCGCGAGGCGGACGGCGGCATCTACCTGCACGCCGGGCCGGAAATCGGCGTGGCCTCGACCAAGGCCTTCGTCTCCACGCTCACCGTGCTGACGCTGCTCGCCGTCCATCTCGGCCGGATGCGAATGCTCTCCGCGCCACGCGCGACGCAAATCCTCCGCGCGCTCGAAGCCGCGCCCTCGCAGCTCGAAGCCATTCTCAAGCAGGACGCGGCCATCCAACTACTCGCGCAGAAATACGCGCAGGCCGAAGACTTCTTTTTTCTCGGACGCCAATACACTTTTCCCATCGCGCTCGAAGGCGCGTTGAAACTCAAGGAAATTTCCTACATCCACGCCGAGGGCTGTTCGGCGGCGGAGATGAAGCATGGCCCCATCGCCCTGATCGACGCGAAGACGCCGACGGTTTTTCTCGTCCCGCAGGATTCGATGTATGAAAAGACGATGAGCAATCTCGCCATGATCCGTGCCCGCCAAGGCCCGGTCATCGCCATCGCCACCGAAGGCGACACGCACATCGGCCAGGTGGCCGACGACGTGATTTATCTGCCCGCGACGCTGGAGCCGATCTTCCCGCTGCTGGCCATCGTGCCGTTGCAGCTCCTCGCCTACCACATCGCCGTCGCGCGCGGCTGCGACGTGGACAAGCCCCGCAATCTCGCCAAAAGCGTGACGGTGGAATAGGCCGGGACGGTTTTCGGCGCGAACGTATCCTGACACCGCGCCGATTGTGACGGCGCGCGGGTCTGTGACCCGCAGCGGCTCGCGCGCACAGTAAGCCATCAAGTTGTTTAGCACACCATCCGATTGCAGCGCGCTGCGGGTCACAGACCCGCGCTCCGGGGAACCGTCAATTTTGGTTTGCAACTTCCGTGCTTTGAAACAAGCCTCTCCGTCAGCGCCGCCCCCGTGCGGTGAACATTTATGGCAAACCACAAAATCGGCATCATCGGCGGCAGCGGCCTCTATCACCTCGAAGGCTTCACCCGCCAAAAATGGGTCAAGGTCAAAACTCCTTTCGGCAATCCCTCGGACGAATTTCTCACCGGCGAACTGGGCGGCCGCGAAGTGGTCTTCCTGACCCGCCACGCACGCGGCCATCGCATTTTGCCGCATGAGTTGAATCATCGCGCGAATCTCTGGGCGATGAAGCAGCTCGGCGTCGCGTGGATCATCAGTGTCAGCGCGGTCGGTTCCTTGCAGGCGAAATACAAACCGTGCGACATCGTGCTGCCGGACCAGTTTCTGGACCGCACCAAGCGCAGCGCCGAGCACACTTTTTTCGGTCACGGCATCGTGGCGCACATCGCCTTTGCCGATCCGGTCTGCGAGGAGTTGCGGCAGATTTTATTGAAGTCCGCCCGGGCCTGCCAAGCGCGCGTCCACGACGGCGGCACCTACGTGAACATGGAAGGCCCCGCCTTCAGCACCCGCGCCGAGTCCGTCACCAATCACCAACTCGGCTACGATGTCATCGGCATGACCAATCTCGGCGAGGCCAAATGCGCGAGAGAGGCGGAGATCGCCTACTCGAACCTGGCCATGATCACCGACTACGACTGCTGGAAAGTGGACGAAGCCCATGTCACCGTCGAGATGGTCATCAACAACCTTCACAAAAACGCCGCGCAGGCCAAGGCGATCATCGCCCGCGCCCTCCCACAGATTCCCGCCGCCCCCAACTGGCCATGCCACGACGCGCTCCGCTGCGCAATCATGACCGACAAAAAACTCTGGCCCGCCAAAACCAAGGCCGCGCTAAAACCAATTTTGCAAAAGTATCTCTAACCTGCATAACTCCCCGCTATGAAACTGACTTGGAAAGACCACGAAGAAATTGCCTGGGCGCTGATCGACAAGTTCCCCGACCAGGACCCGCTCAAGCTCAGCTTCCCCAAGCTGCACGCGATGGTGTGCGCCCTGGAAGATTTCGGCGACAAGCTCGACGGCTCGAACGAAAAAATTCTGGAAAACATCCAGATGGCCTGGCTGGAGGAGAAGCAGTAGTGGTGGTAGCCGAAACATCCCACAACCAACACCCAACCTCGAACGCCCAATGACTGCGCTCTTTCCCGCTTGGATGTTTCTTCCCTCCCATAAAAACTATGAACTCAAAAACCATCATCAAACCCGCCGAGTCTCCCGCCGCCATCGGGCCGTATAACCACGCGGTGCGCGTCGGCGATCTGCTCTTCTGCTCCGGCCAGATTCCGCTCGACCCGGCCACCGGCCAACTCGTCTCCGGCGACATCAAGGCGCAAACCACCCGCGCCCTCGAGAATTTGAAGACCATTCTCGACGATCAAAAGCTGACGTTCGCCCATGTCGTCAAGTGCACGGTATTCATGACCAATCTCGGCGACTTCGCGGCGATGAACGAAGTGTATGCGACCTGTTTCACGGTGGATTTTCCGGCGCGTTCCACCGTGCAAGTCGCCGCGTTGCCGCGCGGTGCCAGCGTGGAGATCGAAGTCATCGCGCACTTCTGATTCTGAAAAGCTGGCCTTGCCTGTTAAACACCGGCCGCAGCACCGCCTACAGCTTCTCCGCAATGAACTTCTCGAGCTTGACCGCGTCGGCGTGGAAGAGGCGGATGCCTTCGGCGGTTTTTTCCGTGGCCATCGCGTCCTCGTTGAAGAGCCAGCGGAATTTCTTCTCGTCGAGCGCCAGTTTCTGGAGGTCGCTGGCGGCGGCGATCTCCGGGCTGAGCTTGCGTTCGAGCGGGGCCACGGTTTTCTTCAGTTCGCCGAGCAGCGCCGGGCTGATGGTGAGCAGGTCGCATCCGGCCAGCTGCTGAATTTCCCCGAGATTGCGGAAGCTCGCGCCCATCACCTCGGTGGCGTGGCCAATTTTTTTGTAGTAGGCGTAGATGGCCTTCACGGAAATCACGCCGGGATCCTCGGTGGCCGTGAAGTCCCGGCCGGCGCTCTTCTTGTGCCAGTCAAGAATGCGTCCGACGAACGGCGAGATGAGCGTCACCTTTGCGTCGGCGCAGGCGACGGCTTGGGCAAGGGAGAAGAGGAGCGTGAGGTTGCAGTTGATGCCCTCCTGCTGCAACTGCTCGGCGGCCTTGATGCCTTCCCAGGTGGTGGCGATTTTAATGAGGATGCGCTCGCGGCCGAGACCGGCCTTTTCGTAAAGCGCGATGAACTTGCGGCCCTTGGCGACCAGCGCCGCCGTGTCGAAGGAGAGGTTCGCGTCGGTCTCGGTCGAGACGCGGCCCGGGACGATCTGCAAAATTTCCTGGCCGAAGAGGACGAGCAGATAATCCACGACCTGCGCGACGAGCGCGGGGCCGGAGAGGGCGGCGGAGCGGTTGTCGGCAATGGCCTTCGCCACGAGGTGCTGGTATTCGGGCATCAGCGCGGCCTTGAGGATGAGCGAGGGGTTGGTGGTGGCGTCGCGCGGCGTGTATTCCTTGAGCGTAGCGAAATCGCCGGTATCAGCGACGACGGTGGTGATGCGCCGGAGCTGTTCAAGCTGGTTCAAGGTCGCGGCTGGTTTTTCGAGGTTGGCGGTGCTCATATTTTAATTCGTCGGTTGCTCTGAATGGTTTCGTGCAACGTGCCAAACGACAAGCCGCAGGCAACGCTTTAATCCGGAAATTTAGAAAATAAGTTCCGGGCGCGGCACGGGCCGGCGGCCTGAAGAAAATCACGCGGACGGACGGGATGGGATGGGGAAGCGGCGCGGTGGTTCGACTCCACCGGGCCTACACCTCTTCCAGCGCCTTGCTGGCATCGCCGAACTTCGGTAAGCGCACATTCATCTTGTCCATCATTGAGAGGTAAAGCCGGCACATCTGGCGGTCGGGCTTGCCCTTGTAGTCGAGCACGCGGCCGCCCTTGATGCGGCCGCCCGCACCGCCCAGCATGACGACGGGCAACTGGCCCGCCTCGTGGTTGCCGGTGAGCATGGACGAACAGTAGAGGAGCATGGTGTTGTCGAGCAGTGTGCGGGGGCCTTCTTGGATGGCGTCAAGCTTGCGCGCGATGTAGCCGACTTGTTCGAGGAAAAATTGGTTCACTTTCAGCCAGTCCGCCGTGTCGCTGTGCGAGAGCAGGTGGTGGATCATGTAATCCACACCGAGATTCGGGAAGCGCAGCGAGCTGTGATCGTTGTTCAGCTTGAGCGTGGTGATGCGCGTAGTGTCGGTCTGGAAACCCAGCACGAGGATGTCACACATCAGCTTCATGTGCTCGGCGATGTTCTGCGGAATGCCGTCGGCGGGACGCGGGATGTTCGGCGTGGTGAGGGTCGGACGCCAGCCCTGCAACTCGCCCTTCTTGCCGGCGTTTTCGATGCGCTGCTCCACGTCGCGGACGGAGTCGAGATACTCGTCGAGCTTGCGCTGGTCATTCGCGCTGATGTGGCGGCGAAGGTCCGTCGCGTCCGACAGGACGGCATCGAGCACGCTCTTGTCGCCCTTGCTCACCTCGTCCTTGAAGAGCCGGTCAAAGGCGAGCGCGGGATAGACCTCCAGCGGTGTCGGCGTGGTCGGCGAGGTCCACGAGATGTGCGAACTGTAGAGCATCGAGTAGTTCTTGTGGACGGACGGATTCGACTTCTCGCAACCGAGCACGAGGCTCGGCACCTTGGTCGAGCGGCCGTATGTTTGCGCCAGCAACTGGTCGATGCTCGTGCCGGAACGAATCTCGCCGCCGGACGCGAGGGGCGCGCCGGAGAGCAGGTTGCCTGTCTGTGAACTGTGGATGTTCCCCTTCAACGCCTCCGCATTGTAAAGGCCGCGGACGAACAGCATCTTTTCGCGGAAATCGTTGAGCGGCGCGAGCACCTTGCCGAGTTCCATCTGCTTGCCTTCGCCCTTGGCCCACCATTCCCTCGAATGAAAGCCATTTCCGGAAAACAGCACGGCCAGGCGCACCGGTGCTTCACTGGCCGGCTTGACCCCGGCGGGCGGCGTGTCGCCCCAGACAGTGAGTGATTCCATCCAAGGCAGCGCCATCGTGACGCCGACCCCGCGGAGAAACGTCCGACGGGAGAATTGGTGTGTGGTCATAGGTTTATTGAGTTGTTGCATTCATATCATGTTTAACGGCGAAGGGGCAGTGAAACTTGCACGCGATAAAATCATTTTCCACCTCCGCTGGACTGGACACGTTCACTCCTCACTCGCCATTTCCTTCCCGCGAATCTCGCGGAACTGTCTGCTGCGGACAATCGTCTCGATGGCGGCGGTGATGTGGTGATCGTTCTTCTTGAGCTGCTCGCGCATCTCGGTGAGCAGCGGGCCGTCGGAGAGCTGCACGGCGCGGCCGAGCGAGTAGCCGAGCAGCTTGCGGCAAAATTGTTTTAGGAACGCGTCGCGGCGCTTGGTGAGCAGGTATTCGCGCAGGCCGTCCAGGCCGTCGAACTCCGAGCCGTCCATCACCTTCGCCCGTGTGTCGATGGGGCGGCTGGCCAGATCGCGATCGCGCCGCCGGCCGATGGCGTCGAACCCTTCCAATGAATAGCCGTACGCATCGATCCGCATATGGCAGCCGGAGCACTTCGGATCGCTGCTGTGCTTCTCGGTGAGCTGCCGCACGGTCAGCGTCTCGGTGGCCTCGTCCTCGGGGAGGCGAGGCACGTCTTTCGGCGGGCGCGGCAGCTTGTCGCCGAGGAGCACCTCGGCCACCCAGTTGCCGCGCAGGATGGGGCTGGTGCGCGACGCGCCGGATTGCTTCGCCAGCGTCGTCGCCTGGCTGAGAATGCCGCCGCGCGAAAATTTCTTCACGCCGTCCACGCGCTGCCAGTCGTTCGTGCCGCTGAACTTCACCGTGGTGATGCCGTAATGCTTCGCGAGACCGGCGTTCAGAAACGTGTGGTCGGCATCGAGGATGCCGAGCACCGAGCCGTCGTTCTGGAAAAAATCCGTGAAGAAGCGGATCGACTCCTCATACATCGCGCCGCGCAGGCCGGTGAAGGTCGGAAAGTGGCGGTCGCTCTTTTCGCCCAGCTCGTCGAAGTCGTAAATGTGCAGCCAGGCGCAGGCGAACTCGGTCGCGAGCCGGCGGGTGCGCTGATCCTTCAACATGCGGCGCGTCTGGGCGGCGAGCACGTCGGGCTGGCGCAGCTTGCCGCTGGCGGCGGCGGCGCGCAATTCGGCGTCCGGCGTGGAGGACCAGAGGAAGTAGCTCAGGCGCGTGGCAAGCTCCCAGTCGCTGACCGGCCCCGGCTTCTCGCCCGGCCCCGGCTGCTCGGCGCGATAAAGAAACGCCGGTGCCACCAACGTGCGCGCGAGCGTGAGGCGGATGGCGGTTTCGTGCGGGATCTCCTCCGCGCGGAGCTTGCGATAGAGTCCGCGCAACTCGTTCTTCTCCGCTTCCGTGACCGGACGGCGAGACGCGCCCTCGGCGAACTTCACCACCGCGTCGAGATGCTTCGGCTGCGCGTCGAGCAGCACCTTCTTGAACTCCTCCGCGCGCTGCTTGATCGGCTCGCGCATCGGCGTGAACGCGCTCGGATCGGCATCCTGCGTGGCGAACTGCCAGAGCTGCTCAAACGCATCGACCAGTTTCAGCGCGTCGTGGCTGACGAAATGCAGTTCGGCCCAGAGGCGGTCCAGCGCGGCGGCCTGCGCGTCATCCAGCATGAGCCGCCTCAGCAGGTCGTCCTCGCGGTAATAAAGCGTGAGGGTCACGACCTCATCGACCGGCACGATCTTGGTGTAGCACAGCGCGGCGGGGAACAACTGGCGGAACTCGTCGAGCGAGGCCTCGATGCGTTTCCGCGCCGCGCTGCCGTCGAGCACGAGGATGGGCGAGTCGAAGGCCAGCGGGCGTTCGCCATCGGACCACATGCTCTTGCCGCCCTGCTCCTTGACCGCGCCGACTGCGAGGCCCGGCGTGGCGGCGGGCTTCGTCGTGAGCACCTGCATCTGCACACTGCCTTCGGCGCTGGTCTCCTGGTGCAGGGTGGCCGTGGCCACGAACTCGCAGCCTTCAAACAAATCCGCCGGCAGATGAACTTCGAGGACGGACGGCGCCTGCACGCACAGGCTCCCGACACCGACCTTCGCGCCTTTGGGATGCTGGCCGAACATCGCGGGGTCGAGGCCCCATTTGGCCGCCGCCAGGGAGGCGACGCCCTGCTCTTTTCCGGTTCCAGTGGGAGCCTCCT
>CANMZY010000104.1:0-9688 GCA_947502425.1 Verrucomicrobiales bacterium | reverse complement strand
CACGCGGAAGAACGGCGTCAGGCCGGCCGGTTCGCCGTTCGTGGTGGTGGTGCTCTGGTAGATGGTGACTTCGTTGGTCATGAACGGCGCGGTTTCGAGGCGGCGGTCGAGGACGACGTAGAGGCGATTCGAGCGGTCGAGGGTCAGGCCGATGGTGCCGATTTCGCCGCGCTTCGGCTCAGCGTAATCCAGGCTGCTAATGATTTGTTTGAGCTGGCCGATGGCGGTTTCCAGGCGCCAGACATTGCCGCTAGAGGCGAGGACGTAGAGGACTTTGCCCCGGCCGTCGCTGGCGATGCGGACGGGGCTTTCGGAAAACCGCGCGACTTCGCGGATGGCCAGGCCGGCGGGCGCGGCGGGCAGCGGCGGATAGGCGGCAGCAGCCTTCAACTTTTCGAGCGTCGGGAAACGGGATTTTTTGCGGACGTCGCGGACTTCGTCGGCGGTGATGGCGTCGCCGGTGTTGCCCCAACTGGAGCGGACATAAGTGAGCACGGCGGCGACCTGCACATCATCGAGGACGAAGGGCGGCATCGCGCCGTTGTAATTCTGGCCGTTGACGGTGATGGGGCCGGAGAGTCCTTGCACGATGGAGAGAATGCCGTTCTTCCGGTCGGCGGCCAGGTAGTCCGACTTGGCGAGCGGCGGAAAAGTGCCGGGTGATCCCTGGCCGGCGGCCTGATGGCAGATGACGCAGTGCTGCAAATAAATCAGCCGCCCTTGGGCTAGTAGATCGGGTTCAGCGGCGGTGAGAGCAAGCGTGGCGAGCCACAGGAGTCCGCTGGTGAAAAAGGCGGGCGATGGGCGAAGCATGGCGGGAAAATTATCGGGCGGAGGAAGAAGTGCAAAGGGCAAAGTGCCGGCGGCGGGGAGGGGGGAAGTGGGAAAGGGAGCTGGACGTGCCAGTCATTATTTTGCATGACGCAGGTTTTCCGTCTGCAGAACGCGGCTGGTTCTGCAGGACAACAACAGACCCTTGTTCGGACACCGAGCCGCGATCAAAGACGTTTCGCCAGCTCCGCCTGGCTGGCGGCGAAGATTTCCCTGTGCAGCGAGTGGCCGTGCGCATCGATCGTTACCACGGCGGGAAAGTCCACGATCTCCAGCTCCCAGATGGCCTCCGGCGCGCCGAATTCCTTCATCATGTAAACATTCCTCACCTGCTTGACGCACTCGGCCAGCACCTGCGCCGCGCCGCCGACCGCGTGCAGATACACGCAGCCGTGTTTCTGGCAGGCGGCCACGGTCTTGTCGCCCATGCCGCCCTTGCCGATGACCCCACGCACGCCGAAATCGCGGATGACCTGCCACTGAAACGGCTCCTCGCGGATGGATGTGGTGGGCCCGGCGGCGGTGCATGTCCACGACCCGTCGGGCTGCGGCATCATCACCGGGCCGCAATGGTAGATGATGCCGTCGCGCAATTTCACTTCCGGCGGCAAAACGCCGCCCTCGTGCAGGTATTTGTGGACCGCGTCGCGCCCGGTGAACACGACGCCGGAAAGCAGCACCTCGTCGCCGACTTGGAGCGCACGAATTTTTTCTTCGGTGAAGGGGAAGGAAAGTTTGGTCATAAATAAACAGGTTAAATATTTTCAGCGGTGGCCGTGGCGAATATTAAATCCAACAATTCCTTGCGTAGATGCAGCGTTGTCCGCGTGGGCAGCTCACGGAGCAGTTGCAGCATCTCGGCCGCAGATATCTTGCCGCGCCGCCGCGAACGAAGAATCAAACCAATTGTCCCGTGTGTCTTAAAACCAACCGCCAGCGCGACCGCTCTTGCGGCGGCGTCATCGCTCAAGAGGAATTGTCTGCCCCGCGCCTTCAGCACCCCGAGCCCAGCGCGTTCGCCCGCATGAAGCGCCAGTTCGTCGGCCAGTTTCTGCCAATCGGCGGGTAGTGGCGGTAGTTCGGAAATGATTTCGAGATTCGACAATTCCAACAGCCGCAAACGCGGACGGTGTTTCAACGCTTCATCCAGCACGATCCGCGGAACAAGCAGTTCTTTGAAATCGTTCAGCAGATTCAGCCGGCCGAGTTGATCCAGATGAATGAGCGGCCCGGCATCGAGGACAACCACGATTTCAGTCGCGGCCATGCAGCCCCCACTCCACGTCCTCCAGAATCTGCTTCTCCTGTAGTTCCACCGAATGGCCGCTCAAGTAGCGGCGCAGCGCTTCGACCACGCCTTCCTCTGGCGTTTTGAACCAGCCCGCCGCCACCAGCTTCCGCAACTGTTCATCAAGCTGGTCGGGATATTGGATGGTCACAGTCTTCATGATTTCAGTCTGCGGCAAATCCACCTTCGTTTCAACTCCGCAATTAGCACCCGGTGAATACGTGGCGCAGGCCGGCTTTGACACTTCCGGCCGCCTTCCCTAGTCTCCAGCCCATGTCGCTGCCCGGAAAAAAACTCGGCCTTCTGCTTTCCACCCGTCCGGAGGAGCCATCCTTTCACCACGGCCTGCGCCTGGCCGAGGCCGCGCTCGAACGCGGCCTCAGCGTGTATCTCTATTGCATCGACGACGCGGTGGCGGGCGTGAACGAACCCCGGTTGCAGGCCCTCAAGGCGCGCGGCCTCAAACTCTTTGCCTGCGCCTACGGCGCGAACCGCCGCCACCTCACCATGACCGACGCCGCCACCTTCGCCGGCCTCACCGTGGTCAGCGACATCATCGCCGGCACGGATCGTTTTCTGAGTTTCAACTGACACGCGTGAATCCCTCGCTCCTCTGCATCATCGCCAGCGATCCGCGCTCCAGCGCGCGCCCCGCCGAGGCCATCCGCATCGCCGCCGGAGTTGGTGCGTGGCAGAAGGTGGACATCACGGTTTACCTGCGGGACGCCGCCGTGCTCGCGCTCAGTGAATTTACCGACGAATTCGTGGACGAGGACAACTTCACGCGCTACTTCCCGATCGTCGCCGAAGCCGGCCGGCCCATCTACGCACAACGCGGCGCACCGCTGCTAAATGAAATCGGTGAATCAGCGATGAAGTTCGAGGAGATCGACGACGACCGTCTGGCCGCGCTGGCCGCCGGCAGCAACTACGTGCTCCGCTTTTGAATTATGCGCTCCGTGCTTTTCATTCTCACCCGCCACGATGACCCGCTGGCGCACGATCTGGCGGAACGCCAGCGGCGCGCGCCGGACGCCAACGTGGAGATTTTCGACCTCACCCAGCCGGAGCCGGATTACCAGGCGCTGCTCGACAAAGTATTCGCGGCGGACTCGGTGCAGGTCTGGTGACGCGCCGATGGCTGCTCTCATCAGGGGGCAGTCCCACATATTGACACTATCCTTCTCCTCGCCGCTGCCCCGACAACAGGTTCGACAAGCTCGCTCCCGTCCCCATCTGTAACCGGGCCGCAATCCACTTCAGCGTCATCGTCGTCTCAATCCGCAACTTCACGGCCAGCTTCAGCTTTGCCCGGTCGCCCTTCCGGCGCGTGGCCAGCTCAACCTCTGCCCAACCCAGTTCCTTGAGTTCCTCCCGCACCAACCGCTCCGCCTTCTCCGTCGCGCTTTCCTGCAACTCCGCGCCGTAATGCGACGCCCCGCGCCGCTCCTCCATGACCCGCTCGAACTCCCGCCGCCCCGCCGCGCTATCCTTGGGAATCCCCATCTCCCCCAACACCCGCTCCACCCGCAGCCACGGCGCGCGCCGCCCCGGCCGCTCCAGATAAGACGGATAACTGCTCCACCGGTACGCCCGCAGCGGCTCCTCCGGCCGCAGCAACTTCGCCCGCACCGGATTCAGATGCACGTATGCGCACACCGTCCGCAAGTAGCCGGGACTGGTCGCGTCCACCACCAGCGACTTGTAGCGCCCGCTGAACAGATGCCCAAACAGCTTGTGCCGCCGGTTGAACCGCGCCGTATAGGTGCCCAGAAACCACTTCATCCCGGCCACCAAATTCCCCTTGGGCGTCTCCACTACCAGATGAAAATTATTCCCCATGAGGCAATAGGCATGGACCTGCCAATCGGCTTTCGCGCACGCCTCCGCCAGCGTGGCGACGAACAACTCCCGATCCTGGTCAGCGAGAAAGATCGCTTCCCGCCGGTCGCCGCGATTCATCACGTGGTAAATCGCGCCCGGATACTCCATGCGTAGCTTTCTCGCCATGCGTGGATGTCTGCCCAAACAGGGGAGCTATTTTAATATGTGGGACTTACCTCTTTACGTTCGTGGTTTAGGGCTGATCACGTTTGTACCAGTCAATGTTTCTGGTCAAAAGGAACGCCACGGTGAGCACTAGGAACAAACCGGCGGTGCCAAACAGCAGCGAGTAGTCCTGCAATTGGAGCGTGATGTAGAGAAAGCCGTAGATGGCCGCCAGCAACCCAACGATGATCACGGTCCGTTTTCCACTATTGAGCATTTTCGCGCTGTAGAACCAGATCAGCAGGGTGGTGATCGCCGACGACGCCAGATAGGAGCGGCCGAAAGAGATGAATTCGGAGAGGGACAGCAGCCCCAGGTAAAACAGGCAGAGAGCCGCACCGACCAGGGCGTATTGGAAAGGATGAATTCTGAGGGCGGACAAGATTTCAAAGAGAAAAAACGCGGCGAACACTAGGACGAAAAACAACACGCCATACTTGATCGCCCGTTCGACGTTGCGATAGGCGTCAATCCCGGAGAGAAAGTCCACCCCGAAGAGGGAGTTTGCGGCCGAGGCCGGATGCAAACCGGCGGATTCATCCTGGTCGGTCCATTGTTGCGCAAAATCGCGGCCGTAATAGGAAAGCTGCCAGTCGGCCGTGAAACCCGCGGCGGTGACGTTGCGCTTGGTGGGCAGAAAGGCCCCTTGAAAACTCGGATCGGGCCACGGCGAAGCAAGCTGCACCATGTTCTGGTCGGCGACGGGGGCAAAGCGGATGCCGCCGCTGCCGTTCAGCGTGAGTTCCAACTTCATCGGAATCAGGCCTCTGCTTTCGCGCAAGTTGCCCGGCCGGGCGAACACCCCCGTGGGAAATCCCTTCAGCTTGCTGCCCGGAGCGAGCGGAAGCCGGGCTTCACCCCATTGCAAATGGAGCGCTTCTTTCACGCCGCGCAGGTCGGAGATCGCGAAGGTAATCAGCGCATCCTCCCAAAGAATGTTCTGCTCCTCGATTTTCAGGCTGGCAAAATTGGGGCGCGCGAACTGTCCGGCCAGCTCGATTTTGCCGGAATAAACCACCGCCTGATAAATCCCGCGCCGCAGACGCGTGGGCTGGATGTCGCCGTTGATCGCAAGCTGCGCGGGCAAAAAATACGCCCGGGCCACGGCCGTTTCCATCACTTCCACCTTTTCGATCCTGCCACCCAGGGCCGGTTGTTCTTTCCAGGACTTGAACGAATACCGGTAGGGCACGATCAACACCGGCCCGATGATGGTCTGGTCCCGGCCCCAACTGGACGTGATCTCGACCACCGCCGCGTTCCGGCGGCCCAACCGCTCCTGCAGCACGGAATCGATCATGCTCAGCGGGATCAGCAGCAGCAGAATCAGGACGGTCACCCCGATGATCTTGAACAAGGTGAAGCTTCGTTTCAGGAACGACTTGATGGATGGAAGGCCGGGCAGGCTGGATTCACTCATGGCTTTGGTCGTGGTTGGAGTGGTAAATGTTTTTTAAGCGAGGATGGTTTCGATGGAGAAGTGCGGTGAGGAGATTTGTTGGACGGCATCAATTTCGCCAAGAGACTGCTCCACCTCTTCGATCACCGCGTCCGGCGTGGAGGTGCCGGCGGTGATGCCCACCGTCTCCGCGTCCGCAAACCATTCGGTCCGCAGATCGCCCGCGTGCTGGACGTGATGCACACGCGCACAAAATTTCGAGCAGGCGGCCACGAGTTCACGCGTGTTGTTGCTGTGCGCGCCGCCGATGACGATGACCACGTCGGATTGCTGCGCCAGTTCGAGGGCCGCGCTCTGCCGTTGCTTGGTCGGGCGGCAAACCGTGTCGATGAAACGGACTTCCGCATCGGGAAACCGCCGGCGCAGCAGGCCCACCAGCCCGCGCACCCGTTCAATTGGCTGCGTGGTCTGCGACGCGACCCCAAAGCGCGGACGCTCGCGCAGATTTCTCACCTCCTCCTCCGTGAGCACCACGTCGAACTCCGCCAGGTCCTCCGTGAGGCCGCGCACCTCGACGTGGTCGCGCTGCCCGATGATGACCGGATAAAACCCCGCGCGCACCAGTCCGGCCACGGTTTGGTGCGCGTAGTGGACAAGCGGACAGGTGGCCTCGATCACGTTCAGCCCGCGCGCCCGAACGCGGTTCATCGTGCGCTCGGAAGCGCCGTGGGCGGTGATCATCACCGTGGGCGTGGAAACGTCGGCGACCTGGCGCTCGATTCTCACTCCTTGCGAACGAAGATCGGAGAGGACGGTTTCGTTGTGGACCAGGTCACCTAAAATGGTGAGCGGCGCGGAGGAATGGCGATGGGCCAGTGCGATGGCGTCGCGCACGCCGAAGCACATGCCGAGATGGATGGCTCGAAGAATTCTCATAAGTTTAGAGGGCTGCGTATTTACTTTGCATTGCAAAGTTAATGACCGTGGCGGTGGGATTGTGTTCAAACATTCGGAAAATTATTTCGACCGGGTCTGCTGGACGATGTTTTCGAGCAGGTTGATGTAGGCCGTGAAGGCCTTCCGTCCGGCGGGGGTCAGCGAGTAGGTGGTGAGCGGGCGTCCGGCCTCGATCACCTTGGTGACGGAGATGTAGCCGGCCTCGTGCAAGGTGCGGGCGTGGGCGGTGATGTTACCGTCGGTCATGCCGAGGGTGTCGCGCATTGCGGTGAAGGAGAGCTGCGGTGAGGCGGCGAGCAGCGCCATGATCGGCAGCCGCCCCTTCTCGTGAATGACACGGTCGAGATTGAGGAAGGGTTCCGGATTCACGCCTCAGTCTTTCGCGGCTCGGTGAAGTAGAGGTAGGCGCCGTAGGCCAGGTGGGTCACGCCGAAGAAAAAGCCCATGAGAAGATGCGGTGGCACTGAGTTGATCATCGGCAGGACATCGGAAAACAAGACGGCCAGGAAAGAACAGCCACCAATGATGAAGCCCCAGCCAAAGAGTTTGATGCCGCGCGGCATGGAGAACCCGGCGGAATGAAGCGCGCATCCATAGATTAGCACCCAGACGATGGCCAGGATGGATCGCACCTCGGCGCCATCGTCGGCAAAAAGAACAATCGCCCCCACTCCAAAAAACAAGCCAATGAACAGCGGCGGCATCAGGGCACTGGTGACGCGGCGGGTGGGCGATGACCAGAACGGTTCTGCATCCTTGAGCGCCTGCCGGCGGACGAGAAGAAGTGCGCCCACGATGGCGACCACCGCGACGCTCATCCAGTAAATGGGGAACGAGCGGGCGGAATCCAACTTCAGAAAATATCCGGCCAGCCCGGCGAGGGTGCCGATGGTGCCGGCGAGGATCATGATGGGCGCGAGGGCGCGCCGATACAGCGCCGAGCGTTCCATGATGGTGCGAATGGTTTGGAGATTCTCGGCGGCCCAGTTGTTTTCCATGCCGTGACTTTGCAATGCAAAGTCTGGAAGTCAAGCGGCCAGTTTTTCCAGAACGGATGCGGGTGCATCTGAACAGTGTTCTGAAATCGGCACTCCCTCTCCACCGCTGGGTGAGGAGGCACATTTTTATGGAGCTGCCCCTCACCCCAACCCTCTCTCCGCTCCTTCGTCACGGGGAGAGGGAGTCGGCCACGCCAAGTTTCAGAATCGTGCCCAAATGCACCCGCCCTAATCCGATTCGGAGACCGGCTCGAAGGGTTCGACCAGCACTTTGCCGAGGACACGGCGGGCGCGGAGCATGGCGAAGGCTTCGGCGGTTTGATGGAGGGGGAAAACGGCGTCGATGACCGGTCGCAATTTTCCGGCGGCGGCCCAGTCGAGCGTCGCGACCATGTCGGCGCGGTTGCGTCCGTAGCTGCCGATGAGCCGCTGCTGCTTCACGAAGAACGGCCAGAGGTTCAACGGCACTTCGCGCCCAGCGGTCGCGCCGCAGGTGACAATGGTTCCGCCGCGCGCCAGGCAGTCGAAACATTTCACCAGCACTTCACCGCCGACATGCTCGACCACGAGATCGACCCCGCGTTTGCTGGTGATTTTACGGACTTCACCGGCCCAGTTGGCGGCGTTGGAATCGACAACAAATTCCGCGCCGAGCTGTTTCGCCAGGGTGCGCTTCGCCTCGGTGGAGCCGGTGCTGATGACGCGCGCGCCGAGTTCACGCGCGATCTGAATCGCCGCCGAGCCGACGCCGCTCGCGCCGCCGATGACGAGCGCCCAATCGCCGGGCCGGACCGTGGCGCGGCTGGTGAGCATGTGCATGGCGGTGCTGCCGGCGAGGGTGAGCGCGGCGGAGGTGTCGAAGTCCACGTGGTCCGGCAGGCGGACGAGGGCGCGTTGCGGCACGACGACTTTTTCCGCGAAGCCGCCGTCGCGCTGGATGCCGAGGATGATGCTGTGGAGGCAGAGCGATTCCTCGCCGCGCGCGCAGTATTCGCACTGGCCGCAGAAGAGGTTGGATTGAACAGCCACGCGGTCGCCGTGGTGCCACGCGGTCACATCCGGGGCGGCGGCGACGATGCGCCCGGCGATTTCGCAGCCGGGCGTGCGCGGAAGCTGGACCGGGAGCGGCAGGCCGCCCGCCTCGAGCCAGAGATCAAGGTGGTTCAGCCCGCAGCTCTGGACTTGCACGACGACTTCGCCGGGGCCGGGCGCTGGATCGGGAATTTCGCGGAGGGCAAAGGTTCCGGGCGAGCCGTGGGCGATGAGTTGAACGGCTTTCATGGAAAGGATTCAACACGGGCTGGAGCGGTGGAACAAGGGGGAAGTGGCAGGGCGGCGTTTGAACAATTTCCAATTTTGTCTCGCAAATATTTTCACCGGGCGTAAAACGATCCCGTTCTTTGAAACGTCCGGCGGAAGTCCGCCGGTTTACAACACAGCCAGATGTCAGGGAACCCCGTGAAAATCGGGGACGGTTGCGCCACTGTAACGGGATACGATCTCCCAAGGCCACCGGCGTACGCGCCGGGAAGGCGGGAGTGAGGTTCAAGCCCGAAGTCAGGATACCGGTCCGGTTGTGCTCGTCACGGTCCCGCTTGCCGGGGCCAACTTCTCCGACAAAGAGAAGGATGAGGCCAGCCCGTCCCGCTTGTGCGGGAGGGGATTCGTGGATGCCTTCATTCTCCGTTTTGCCGGGGTCTGAAGGTTTTTTATTTTCAGAACCCGCGCTGGTCTCTCAAACCAAAACCCGTTCCGTGAAGATTCACGGGGCAACTTGAAAGATCAGTCACATGCTCAAAATTCGTTTCGTGGCGCTGGCGTTGGCCGGCGCGTGTTTCATCGTCGGGCCGATTTCGGCGGACACCTTCACCGAGGATTTCTCCAGCCATCCCGCCGCGCGCGGTTGGCGAGTCGCGGGGGATGCGTCCCTGTTTCAATGGAACTCCACCAACGGGCATCTCGAAGTCACCTGGGATTCCTCGCGCACCAACAGTTATTTTCACCGCGCGCTCGGCACGGTGCTGACGCGCAGCGATGACTTCACGCTCGCGTTCGACCTGCGGCTGCGCGACCTCGCCATCGGCACGACACCCGGCAAGCCCTACGCGATGCAGCTCGCGGTCGGCTTCCTCAACACGGCGGCGGCGACGAACGACGGTTATTTCC
>CANMZY010000103.1:0-9700 GCA_947502425.1 Verrucomicrobiales bacterium | reverse complement strand
CGGCTCGGTCATCAAACTGCTCTCGCCCTCCTCGCGCGAATACACGCCGGAATACAACGACTGGCTCGGCACCGTGCCGCAATACATGAAGGAAATCGTTTTCGTGGTGAAGCGTTTCTACAAGCCTGAATGGGGCGACCAGTGGCGGACGCATTTCAGCGTGGACATCATCAACGGCACGCCGGGCAACGAGTTGAAATTCGACAACCGGAAAATTTTCACCACCTACCTGCGCGTCGGCTACGACGCCGACGGCAACTGGTGCACGTTCGGTCTGCGGAAAGATTTTCAGCCGGCGGTCAAATGCGCGCTGGAGGACGACATCACCGCCTCGGTCGTCGCGCCCGTCGCGCGCCTGCAGCACCTCGACTGCGCGGAGACCTCGGTGAAATTTGTCCAGAACTGCGAATGCCGGCTGTTCCAGCGGCCCGATGACGCCATCCACGCCGGCTACGACCAGCAGACCGAGGCCGATTTTGTGAAGCCCGGAAATTTCCTCTCGAACTACGAGCCGCTCACCGCTGTGCAGGCGCGCGACCTCGTCGAAGACTCCATCGGCTTCGACCAATTCACCGGGCCGATGAAACAGTTCATCCGGGCGGCGACACAATCCGGGCGGCCTGCCTACTTCGCCTGCAACACCCGGCCCCGCCTGGTCGACGGCCAGCCCACGAAAAACCCGCGCTACCTGCAAACCCGCCCGGACCTGCTCAACACCCGCGAGAGCTATCTCGCCGAAATGGGCCTGCGACTGCATCGCCGCATTCCGCCCGGCCAGCCGGTGCATACGCCGGTCAACGCCGTGCTGCCGGGCCGTCGCAATAATCCGCCCGACGCCGGCGTTCGGCCGCTCGCCGTTTACAGTCCGATTCATTACATGGAACTGCCGGAGCTGTTCATGGAATTTATTTGCAGCATGACCGGCAAATCGCCGTCCACCACCGGGGCCGGTTCGGAGGGCGCGCTGACCAAGGGGCCGTTCAACGCGCTCCCGCCGGTCTTCGATCTCAACGCCGCACTCGTCTCCTGGCTGCTCACCGGACACCACGGCTTCATCACCGCCGCCGGCTGGGTCGGGCCAAAGGTGCGGGTTGATCACGACATCAGCCTGCTCGTGCCGGAGATCTGGTGCCGCATGACGGATCAGGAACGCCATCCGGACTTTCTCATCCGCAACGGCTATTTGGAAAAGTGCGAGGACATCCCGCACGACGGGAAAACCGTCCTCGCCAGCCGGCTCGGCCACCGCATCACGTCGCGTTTCGTAAACACTTTCTTTGGGCGCGTCTTCAACCATCCGCATGTGGTCCTCTCGGAAGAGATGCTCCGGCCGGAATTGCAGGACATGGGTGTCTTCGCCGACGGCATGGACAACATCATCGCAACGCAGAAACGGGTCGCGCAGTTCTACTTTGCCGACGGGAGCATCGACCTCGCCTG
Organism: Verrucomicrobiales bacterium; assembly: GCA_947502425.1. GTDB lineage: Bacteria > Verrucomicrobiota > Verrucomicrobiia > Limisphaerales > SIBH01 > SIBH01. Next base: position 8,260 of record CANMZY010000103.1, on the reverse strand, counting down.
CCCGCCGCTGCGCGCCTTGCTGCACATCATGGCGCACGACCAGTTCGAGGGGAAGGGACTCGAACATCCGGAAATCCGCGCGCTCTTCACCCGCGAGAACCTGCTCGCCAGCGGCTGGTACGCGGAACGGCTCGCGGGGGGGCAGCGGTTGGAAATCCAGCTCTGGCAGCGGCACCAGACCTATCTGAAAAACTTCCTCAACAAGCCGGGCCACGCCGAGGAGGCGCGGCGACTTGGGATTGGCGTTCGCCTCGAGCAGGCGCGGACCACGCTCGCCCGCGTGCGAGCCCCGGAATATTTGCGGGAACTGCACGGCACACTGGGCGCGGAGCCGTTGCCGGCGGCCGGCTGCACGACGACGCCAGGAAGGGAACCCGACGGAGCGCCGGTCTGAGTGGCAACGCTGCATCCAGCGATTCATCGTCACCGGGACTGAACGCGGGATTTAACCCGGCCTGGCGGTGCGATCAGGGAACTGGACCGGCGTGGGCGGAGCGGCATCCCCTTGGCGTCTTTTGGTCAGGCTGGAAAAAATCCGCCCTGAGGCTCACGGTTTGGTCGCGGCCTCGAGGGGACCTTTGAGGATCGAGAAGTAATCCCGCACCACGCCCTTGTCGTCAATGAACCGCGCGTCGAGGCGCGGACCGTTGAAATCGAGCACCAGCGAGCCGAGCAGATTCAACGAAAGACTCATGACCGGATGCTGCAAACCGCCGCCGCTGATCTGGCCGGAACTGCCCGCCACCACATAGATCGCGCCTTCGTGCGGCGCGGGGCCGCGCGTCGGCTTGTGATAGGCACCCGTGCCATCGGGACGTCCGTCCTTGGCACTGACGATGTTTTTTTCACCGTCCAGCTTGTTAGAACTTTTGTAAAGGCCATCGAGCAGGAAGGATCGTTCGTAGGCGTGGCTGTGGCCGGTGAGAACCAGGTCCACCCCGCCCGCCTCCAGAATGGGCAGGATGATCTTGCGCATCTCGGTCATTTCGCCCATGCCGTCGTCCTTGTCGGCGTCATGCGAGCCTTTGGTGTAGGGCGGATGATGCCAGTAAGCGATGCACCAGTCCTGCTGGTTGGCGGCGAGATCGGCCTTGAGCCAGCGGGCCATGTAGCCGTTGGTCGAGCGGTCGCTGCCGTAGGAGTCCAGGCAGATGACGTGGACGTTGGCGTGGTCGAAGGAATAATAGGCCTTGGTGCCGGACATGACGCCGCCGCATTCGCCGCGCGTGGGCAGGGTGAAAATGTCGTAATAGACGCCCGACTGGGTCGGAGAGTTGGCGGTACCGCCGTCGTGGTTGCCGAGCGTAGGCCAAAGGACGCTGGTCTTCAGGGTTTCCTGATACACATCAAAAATGGCTCCCTGATATTGCAGATCGGTTCCGGCATCATACGCGTTGTCCCCCAGCATCAGCCAGAGATCGGTCCGGCGGCCGGCGGTGAATTTATAATAGGCGTCGCGCACCGTCTTCTGGCTTTTGGTGCGGGTGCCAGGATCGCCCAGCACCCAGATGCGGACGGGTTGGTTGGTGCCAACCCGCGGCGCGGTGTAAAACCAGGTGTTGGTGTCACTGCCCACGAAGGTGGAACCCGCTCCGCCCACCATGAATTTTTTCGCCGAGGCCGGCCCCGCACTGGCGCTGTACAATTTATTGCTGACCGAGACGGAGAGGACGCGGTTGGTGTAGCCGACCAGGAGCGAGTGGTTGGGCGTGCTGACCAGCAGGCTCTGGTTGGTGGTGGTGTTGAGGAGGGCCTTGGTGGCGAAGTCGCCGATCGACAGCCCTTTCATGGTGGCGCCGATCACGAATGAGCCATTGTTGGCGGAGGCAAATTGCAGGCGGTTGGGCGCGCTGACCGAAATGGTGCCGTTGGAGGCGCTGACGTAAAGAAAGTTGTTGGTGAGCGTGACATGGATCGGGACGTCCATCGTGCCGACGGCGTAAAAGTATTTTGTGTCCGGCAGGAGATTGGTGATGAGCACCACATGTTCCGCCAACAGGCCGTAGCTGGTGGCCTTCTTGTTGAGATCGGTGTGGGCGCGGCCAAAGCGCACCAGGCTGGGCGTCGGCACATCGGTGCGCCAACGGATGACCATGCTGTTGGTGCTCCCGGATTGGAGATACGGCCCGCGCACGATGACCGGCAGCGGCTTGACCGCAGGCGTGACCTGAAGTTTGTTGGCCCGCGGTTTGGTGGACTCTACGAACGCGATCCTGGCCTTCTCATAAGCCTTCATCTCGTCAGTGTTCCAGAGGAGAAAGGTTTGATCGTCGAGGGTAAACGGCTCGTCCGGAGAATTAATCTTGGCGCGAACACCACGGGACAACCGCGCGCTGTCCACAATGCCGTCGAACACCGGCCCGCCGCCTTCCGACAGCGTGCCGAAAGCGATTCTGGCAGGGATTGAATCTCCAACTGGCGCATGGTCCGTATTGACGATTTCATCTTTGACGAGTTTGCCGTCCACATAAAGCCGCACCCGTTGATCCTCGATGACGGCCCCGATGGTATGCCATGCGCCATCGGCGAAACCCGCTTCCGAGACGACTTTGACGCCCGGCCCGTTCTGGGAATATTTCAGAAGGCCGGTGTCGGCAGCGGTATAAAGTTCCCAGTGGAGCGGCGAATCCTTGGCTTCGCTGGCGACCAGGATGCTGCCCCTGGCTTTGACGTTGAGCTTGACGCGACACTCGATCGTGAGGGGCCGGGGAAGATTGTAGAGATTGGTGTCCTTGACCTTGTTGGTCGAGACCAGCGCCGTTTCGTCACCCAAAATGTTTGTCAAGCCGATCGAACTGAAGTCGGGCAGGCCGGCGGGAGCCAGGTTGGTGATGATGATGACCGGCTCGTCCTTGGGTGGCGGCGGATTGTCGGCCGCGCGACCGGAGATCACTGCGACCAGAAAAAAAAGCAACGAAACTAGTTTCATGTGATGGGGGTCAGGGAATCTTGAGCAAATCGGGCTGGCTCCACGCATCTTCGCGTTTGGCCGTGGCTTCGCGGATCTTCTTCACCGTCGCGGCATCGACCGGGGTGAAACCATGCCCCCACTCGCGCCGCACGTAGGTGAGCACTCCCGCGATCTGCTCGTCGTCCAAAACGCCGAGCGCGGGCATGTCCAGTTCGTAGATCTGCTGTTTCACGGTGATCGGGCCGCGCACGCCTTGCAGGACGATGCGAACCAGCCGCTGCTCCGAGCCGGACACCCATTCGGAGCCGGCCAGCGGCGGGGCCAGCCCGTCCTGGCCGAGTCCGTGCGGCTGGTGGCACGCCACGCAGGTCGCCTCAAACACCGATCGGCCCACGTCGAACCGCTTCTGCTCGGCGGCGGTCAATGGGACGGCGGCGACGGCGGGCGTGGAAATTTTTACCGGCTCGTGGCTGGCCACGGTGAACGCGGCCACGTCGGCCACCAGCTTGGCGGTCGAAGTCTTCAAGGCCGCCAGCGCCGCCCGGCCCGCGTCATCCTGCGCGATGACGCCGAGCGTGAAGGCGAGCTGCGTCTGCACCTCGGCGGGCGCGTCCTTGGCCAGCGCGAGCACCTTCCCGCGCAACGCCGCCGCGTCCGGGGTGATCACGCGCAGAAAACTTTCGGACAAGCGCACCGCCGCCACGCGCACTTTCGGATGCGCGTCGTCCACGGCGGCGGCGACGGTCGCGGCGTTCAACTTGCCCATGCCTTCGAGCGTCCACAAGGCATGCAGGCGGGCCAGCGGGGTGCCGCCGGTGGCCGCGAGTTTTTGCAGCGCGGGCACCACGCCGGCGTCCCCGCGTTCGACGAGTAGGCGTTGCGCGGTGTCGCGCCACCAACCGTTCGGGTTCGCGAGCTGCTGCACCAGTTCGGTGCCGGCGGCCTTGGTGAGCTGCGGTTTCGGACCGGGCTTTTTCTCATCCGGCACCACGCGGTAAATGCGGCCCATGTTGACGGGCTTCTCGAGGCCACGATCGAGCGACTGCTGCCGCAGGTAGCTCGTGAGGTAAATGCGGTGCTGCAGAATTCCGTGGTACAAATCCACGATGTAAAGCGCCCCGTCCGGCCCGGTGTAAGTGTTGATGGGGCGGAAGCGCTCGTCTTGTGAGGTCAGAAACTCCGTCTGCTCGTGCGCGTTCCGTCCGGTGACCAGGCCGTCCTTCTCGGTGAGCACCGCGCGCCGGACGAGGTTGCCGGACGGTTCGCCAATGAAGGCGTTGCCAGAAAATTCCGGCGGAAACAAATCGCCGCGATAGATCGACGTGCCGCAGGCGGCGGTGCAGGTCGCCAGCGTGCCATCGTCGCGCAACGTCTTCGGCTGATAGCCCCGGTTGACCCCGGGATTCACGCGGGCCGGCCAGACCGTCTGGTCGTTGATGATTCGCACACTGAGGCCGGGGACTTTCAGGCCGGGGCGCGTGGCATACTGCTGGGGGACGAGATCGCCGCGCAGCCAGTCGCTGTTCGAGGTGTAGAAGAGGCGGCCAAAATCGTCCTGGGCCAAGCCCCATTGCACGTTGTTCGGCGCGGCGCGGCGCTCCCATTTGCCGTTCGCGTAACGGTAGCGGTGGGTGTGGTACAAATTGTAGGTCCAGTTGTCGATGTTCCGCACGAGGCCGTTGGCGGTGTGCTCGACGTTGACCGGGCTGCCGTAATCGGAGGCCACTTCAATCTTCTCATCGCACTTGCCGTCGGCGTCCTGGTCGCGGCAGTGCCACAGGTGCGGCGGCTCGCCGATGAGCACGCCGTCGCCGACGAACGCGATCGCGCGCGGCATCACCAGGCCGTCGAGGAAGACCGTGTGCTTGTCCATGCGCCCGTCGCCGTCAGTGTCTTCGAGGATGGACACGCGCCCGGTCGGCTCGCGTTCGCCCGCGGCGTCCGGCGTGCGCATGTAGCCGCGCATTTCCACGACCCAGAGCCGCCCGTTCGGATCGAAGGCCATTGCCACCGGCGACTCGATCATCGGCTCGCTCGCGACCAGTTCGATGTGGAAGCCGGGCGGGAGCTTGAAGGATTTGAGCGCCTGCTCGGGCGTCAACGGCGGCGCGGGCGGGATTTTTTCTTTGGGCACGCGGGCGATCTGTACCTCGCCTTTTTTATCGCCGTTCTGCGCGCGCGCCGGCAGCGAACTAGTCAAGACCAAGAGCAGCACCAGGATGAAAAACCGTTTTAATTTATCGTTTCGCATGAATCAATGCCGTTCGTGGCGACGTTGGACGCGGCCCGGGCCGCGGATATTCTTTGGACGCCGTCAAACCGAATGGAACGCCGGTGAAGCTAGGGTATGCCGCCCACGCTGCCAAGAACGGAAAGGTGGAACGGAAAGGCGGCCGGCGCACCAGTGATTGCGTTCCCGCCCGGCACCGCCTAGAATGCGCGGGTGAAAATCACGCGACCAATTCTCCGCACCGCGCTGGTTCTGACGCTGCTACTCGGCGTGACCTCCGGCTGTGGCCAGAAAGCGGACGGCCAGCGCGAGGTCAGGAACAAGGAAGCGGTGCTGCTCAAGACCGCCACCGAAGCCGTCGCCGTGACCGCCCAGCCGGTTCCGGTGCCCGCCAGCGAGGCTGCGGAACTCGTCAACACCATGCGCCCCGAAGCCGAACGCGGCGACGCCGAGGCGCAATACTTCATGGGCGTCTTTTACGTCAACGGCGCGGGAGTGAAGAAGGATCACGTTGAGGCGCTCAAATGGTTTCGACTGGCCGCCGCGCAGGACAACAAGGAGGCCATCACGGCGTGCGACATGGTGACGAAACTGTTGACCAGCAAGCAACGGGCCGAAGTGGACAAGCGCGTGCAGGCTTTCACCCCCCCAAAATCAGCCGGGACCACCCGGCCCTGATGCCGCGCCACCGGCCGGACGCCGCTCCTCTTTCCAATCGAACCCGTGCGCGCGGACAAATTCTGCCGTCGGCGCGGCGATGCGGATGTTCCGCTGCTGGAACGGATCGGGATACTCGAGCCGGATCGCCCGCAGCGCCAGCGAAGGTTCGCCCTTGCGATTGGTGACTTTCCCCGGCCCGTAGAGCGCGTCCCGCAGCACCGGATGCCCCGCCTCGGCCAGATGCACGCGAATCTGATGCGTGCGCCCCGTGGTGGGCTGCGCGAGGATGAGCGCCGTGTCCGCGCCGGTTTGCAGCACGCGAAAATGGGTCTCCGCATCCTTCCCGCTAAACTCGTCCACGCACATCATGCCGACGACCTGCGGATGCTTGTCCAACGGCAGTCGGCAGGTCCACGCGGTTTCCTTCGGCAAACCGTGGACGACGACGAGGTAGGATTTCTCCACGCGCCGCGTCTCGAACAATTCGCTGAACGCCTGCAACGCCCCCGGACTCCGCGCCAGCAGCAGCAGGCCGCTGGTGTCCGCGTCGAGCCGGTGGATGTGGCGGAGAAATTTCAAGCTGCGCGAGGCCGCCCAAAAATCACCGGCACGCATCGATGACTCCAGCGCGAGCTGCAGGTTGCGCCCGGTCTGGTCCCACGAATCGGGCGCGAGCATCCAGCCCGGCGGCTTGTCGATGGCCAGCACCGAGCGGTCCTCGTAGAGGATCGGGATGAGCAGCCCGTTCGGCAGTTCGATCTGTTTTGGTTTCGCCATGCGCATTCATCAGAGCATCGCGGGCCAAAGGGCGCGAATGTTTTTCTTCATCCCGCGTGTTGACCTGCCGAAAAATTCCTTCATAGGCTCAACCCTGCATTCGGACTTATGAAAACAACTTTTCCATTCGCGAAGTTTTCGATTCCCCTCGCGGTCCTGATTCCCCCGTCGCCCCGTCGCCCGCGCTGGCCCACGCCCGCCTCGTCAAATCCAAACAGCCCACCAACCTCGTGCAAGGCGGGGCGGCGGTGAACGCGAAGGACAAGATCCATCGCTCCGCCACCCTCAAACCGCTCCCGCCCGGCGAGGACGTGATCGATTACCGCGTGCTCGCGCGCGACAGCCACAGCGCGCCGAGCCGCATCTTTTTTCGCGTGATCGCGCCGAAATAGCTTCACCCCCGTGCCGCGCGCTGCATGGAACATTCCGCCGTTTCTTCCCGGTTGCGTTGACGGTCTTGACGCTCCTACTGATCTCCAGCGCCTACGGAGTCTATCGCTACCTCGCCACGCCCGGCGCCCTGCTGACCTCGGCCTACGGGCTGTCCCTCGTGCTGAAAATGCTGATGCTCGGGCCGCTGCTCTTCACGGCCTGGACGAACTACCGCGTCATCCAGCGGGCATTCCCGGCTCGGTCTCGCCGCCGGGCGGGGAAGGGGCGTTGCGGCTGACAAACGCGCAGGTCACCGCCCTGCTCTCGCCGCATCTGCCGACCACGGCCATCAAAAACCCCGCCACCTTCTACGGCGAAGCGACGCGCGGCACGGATGACTTGCGCTACGCCGAGTTCACGCACAACTGGTCGGGCGTGATGGTGACGTTGATGGGTTTGGGCTGGTTGATTCAGGCGATGGGCGGACGTAGCTGGCCGCTTCTACTCGTCCGATTCGCGATCTTCATCGCCCTCGCGCCGGACCCGGAAGTGTGGATTCTCCGGCAGATCAGCCTCTGGCAGGCCAGCAGCGATCCGGAACTACTCGAACACCAACTCGGCGCGGTGCTGGTCCTGATCCTCGTCTGGCTCGGCTGGCGCGACCGGAACAAACCGGCGGCGACACGCCCGCTCGGTTACGCGCTGCCGGTGCTGATGATCTTCGGCAGCTTACTCCTGCTCGGCCACGCCCACTCGCCGCTGACCGTGACCGAGGATCTGACGAACCTCATCAACGTGCAGCACGCCGTCTTTGGAATGTTCGGCCTGTGCGCCGGCACATTGCGCTGGATGCAACTGCGGGGGTTGTGCTCCGTGCGCGCCTCCAACCTGCTCTGGCCGGCCCACGTCATTTCCCCGGGCCTCTTCATGGCCTTCTGTTACCGAGAAGTGGTGCAGAAAAATTTCGGAGTTGGAGTTCCGCGTTTACGCGGTCCGGGCGCAAACACCCAACTGGGCCGCGTAAAAGCGGAACAGCGAACCAAACGAACTGTCTAGGAAATCCTACTCCTTCAGGCCGAGCTTCTGCAGCTTGGGTGCGATCACGGCCCGGCAGTAAGGATTCCGGTTTTTGTTCAGGCGGTAAAAATTCTGATGATAACCCTCCGCCGGAAAAAACTCCGGCGCCTTCGTGATCTCGGTGACAATCGGTTTGGAAAACACCTTCCCGGCGTCGGCCTTCGCCTTCGCCGCGACCGCCTTTTGTGCGTCGGTCGAATAAAAAATAGCCGAGCGATACTGCGTGCCCGAGT
>CANMZY010000102.1:0-9704 GCA_947502425.1 Verrucomicrobiales bacterium | reverse complement strand
CGATATTCCACGCGCAGTTTTCTAATTTTTAAAATATCGTTCATGCTTCGAGGCTGTTCATGGCAAACGCTGCCGTTTGAAAACAGTTTCATTTCAGAACGCAACATCGGCGCGGCGTGGAAAAAACTTTACGGGTGATGTTGCGCTTGTTTGCAGAGCTTTGGCCGTGACACGTTCCAGCCATGAACGGCAACGGCCACACAATCTCGTTGGAGATGGATTCTGCAACAGCGGAATTGTTGGAACAACTCGCGCGGGCATGGGGCGTTTCCAAAGAAGAAGCCGTGAAACGCGCCGTGGCCCAGGCGGAGGCTGCTCCTGCTTCGGCCACCAGTTCCGACCGCCTGCAGGGGTTCAAAGAGCTGCAACGCCATCTTCAACTCACGCTGGAAAAGGCCGCCGCCTGGCAGTCATCTATCCGCGCAAGCCGCCGTTGATTCGAGTCGATGATTCACCTCGACACGAACTTCCTCATTGAGCCACTCGTTTCCGGCTCCGTCGCCGAAACCAAGTTGTTGTCATGGCTCACGGCTGGAGAAGACTTCGCCACCAGCACCGTGGCGTGGAGTGAATTCCTCTGCGGCCCGCTGACTCCGCAGGACGAATTTGCTCGCCCAACTTCTCCTGTCTGCACCTGAGCCCTTCCTCGCAGCGGACGCCCGCAAAGCCGCCGAGTTGTTCAACGCGATTGGTCGCCGCTCGTGCCGCATGGCTGATTGCCAGATTGCCGCCGTCGCCATCCGGTGTGGCGTCAAGCTCGCCACCGGCAACACGGCTGATTTCGTTCCGTTCCAAAGCCACGGACTGGGATTGGCCTGAGGGAAGTCGCTTCGGTCGTCTTCGGTGATCTTATTTTTTCCGGCTGATACAAACTTGGCACGCAACTCATCCGCGTGAAAGAGGGCAAACCGGAAACTCTCTGGCACCTTGACGACGGCATTTCCACGCATGACGCCGCCGGGATAATTTATGAGAATCACATCTATGGCTTTCACGGTCACGCCTGGGAACATGGCGGGCCGAATCTGCGTTGCATCGAGCTTGCCACCGGAAAACTGGTCCGGGAACAGCCGCAAGTCGGCTCCGGCACCATCGCGCGTTTCAAAAACAATCTGCTCATCCTGTCCGACACCGGCGAACTGCAGCTCGTCAAGGCCGATCCCAAGAAGTTTCAATTGAAAGGGCGCTTCCAGGCGCGTGGGGCGCACCACGCGCACTTACCCCGCGCTGGCCGCAGTGCCCGCTTTGCTAAAGGACTTAACAAGTAAACACGCTGATACTCGCTCGGAAGCGGAACTATGTCCGAAAGCGATCCGGCCAGGACCGTGACGGCCTCACTCCGGCGGAAGATCAATACTTCGCGACGCTGTGGTCAATCTCATCGGCCCAGGCGCTGATGCCGCCTTTGACGCTCTTCACGTATTTGAACCCCTGCTCGCGCAGAAATTTCAGCGCCTTCATCGAGCGGATACCGCTTTTGCAGTGCAGATAAATCGTCTGGTTCGGGTCGAGTTCGGTGAACCGCTGCGGGAGCGAGCCGAGCGGAATCTGCGGCACGCCATTGATGTGCGCGATCTGATATTCGTCCGGGTCGCGCACGTCGACGACCTTGATGCCGAGCTTGGGATCGTCGAGCGCGCGCTTCATTTCCTGGACGGTGACTTCGTCGGGATTTTGCGCGGGGTTCGCCGGTTCGGGCAGGATGCCGCAGAACATTTCGTAGTCGATGAGCTTGGTGATGGTCGGGTTCTCGCCGCAGAGCGGGCATTGCGGATCGCGGCGGAGTTTCAATTCACGAAACTTCATATCGAGCGCGTTGAACAGAAGCAGCCGTCCGATGAGCGAACGGCCTTTGCCGAGGGCGATCTTCAAAATCTCCGTGGCCTGGATGCAGCCGACGATGCCGGGCAGCACGCCGAGCACGCCGCCTTCCGCGCAGCTCGGCACCATGCCGGGCGGCGGCGGTTCCGGGTAAAGGCAGCGGTAGCACGGCCCGCCGAGGTGCGGCGCGAAGACGCTGGCCTGGCCCTCAAAACGGAAAATGGAGCCATAGACATTGGGCTTTTTGAGGAGCACGCAGGCGTCGTTCGTCAGGTAGCGCGTGGGAAAATTGTCGGTGCCGTCCACCACAATGTCGTATTGCGCGATGATTTCGAGGGCGTTTTCGCTGGTGATGCGGGTGTTGTGGAGGACTACTTCCACGCCGGGATTGATGCGGTTGATAGTGACCTTCGCGGACTCGGCCTTGGACTGGCCGACGTTCTCCGTGCCGTGGATGATCTGCCGCTGGAGGTTGGAAAAATCCACGGTGTCGAAATCCAGCACGCCGATCTTGCCGACGCCGGCGGCGGCGAGATACATCGCGATGGGCGAACCCAGCCCGCCCGCGCCGATGCAGAGCACGCTCGTCGAACAAATTTTCTTTTGGCCCGCGAGACCGACTTCGGGCAGAATGAGGTGGCGTGAGTAGCGGCGGATTTCGTCGTTGTTCAATTGCATAACATTTTTAGCGGCACAGAGCGTAAGACAGCGACGGGATAAATCAAGCCACACAAAATGCTGAGTCGAGAAACAAAACATGAGGGCCGCCCCGCGCCGGCGGAAGTGGCCGCGCACATCCTGAAACGATCCAAGCTGCGCCCAACGCTCGGCCTAGTGCTGGGCAGCGGATTTCAATCGGTGATGGCACGCTGCACGGTGGTGATGGAGGTGTCGTTCGTCGAGATTCCCGGCTTCGCGAACACGAGCGTCTCCGGACACGAAGGCCGGCTGGCGCTGGCGTATCTGGCCAAGACGCCGGTGGTAGTGGTGAGCGGGCGGACGCATTTTTACGAGGGCCATTCGATGGAGACAGTGACGTTTCCCATCCGGGTGCTGGCCGCGCTGGGCGTGAGCGCGCTGCTGCTGACCAACGCGGCGGGCGGGATCAACGGACGTTTTCGCCGCGGCGATTTCATGGCGGTGACCGATCACATCAATTTCATGGGCGCGAATCCGCTGCGCGGCTGGCGGGAGCCGAACCGGTTCGTCGATCTGACGCAGGCCTACGATCCGGCGCTGGCCGGGCTGCTGAAAAAGGCCGGTGCCAAAACCAAGACGCGGCTGCACAGCGGAGTGTATCTGGCGGTGTCCGGCCCCAGTTATGAAACGCCTGCGGAAATCCGCGCCTTCTCGCGGCTCGGCGCGGACGCGGTCGGCATGAGCACCGTGCCGGAGGTGATCGTGGCGCGGCAGTGCGGCCTGCGAGTGGCCGCGCTCTCGTGCATCACCAACCCGGCGGCGGGCCTGGGCAAGGAACCGCTCTCGCACGCCGACGTGCTGGCCACGGGCGACGCGGTGAAAACCCAGGCGGCGCGGCTGCTGGAAAAATTCGCCGAGTTCTATGCCGAAACCAAATAAAGCTCGAACTACGAAGTCTGAATCTGCACCGGCAAGTGGCGCAGCCGTCCCGGCGGTGCTCACGGACGTCTCGCCCGGAAATCTTTTTGTCCGAGGGCAGGACGCCCGCACCGCCACCATGCCGCCGTCCCAGGTCCGAAGTTCCGGCAAAGCCCGGCTGATTCGCGCGGCCCTGCAGGCGCGGGCGCGGGCGGTAGCGCCCTATTCCAAATTCCAGGTCGGTGCCGCCCTGCTGACCAGCCGGGGCGAAATCATCAGCGGGGCCAACGTGGAAAGCGTAAGCTACGGCCTGACCTGCTGCGCCGAGCGGATCGCGCTCTTCAAGGCGTTGACCGCCGGGAAAAGAAAATTCACCGCCCTCGCCATCGTGGCGCGTGTGGCCGGTGGCCCGATGCCCTGCGGGGCCTGCCGGCAACTGCTCTCCGAATACGCGCCCGCCGCGACCATCTGGGTGGCCGATTCTGCGCGTTCGAAAACGATCCGGGAGTTCACCGTGCAAGAGCTGCTGCCCGGCGCGTTCCTCAGCCTCTCGAACGACTTGGCCTGATCACGGCTCCAAAATGAACACCACCCCAAACCTGGCTGGAGGAAAATGATTCGGGCCAAACCAATCAGGCATTGAACCCGCGCCGGAATTCCCCATACTCGCCGACACATGGCCAAATCCAAAATATCAGGAACCGGCGACGGTTATCTCGGCGAAATCATGGTTCACAAAATTTCCCGCGCCGTGGGCGTCGTGGAAAGCGTGACCGAGGCCCGGGCCGGCTGGGCGCCGGAGGTCTCGTTGAAGCTGGCGGACGGCTCCTTCAAGAAAGGCCGGCTCAGTGATTTTCGCGAGGCGAGCGGCAACGAACGGAAAAAATTCTCCGGTGCCTAAGCCGGCCGCCGCGTGAAAACCAAACGGCGCTGGATGCTCGCGGGCGCGCTCCTGCTGCTCGCGTCCTTCGGCCTGCATCGCTGGCGGCAGGCCCATCTCGAGTCCAGCCAGGACCAGCCGATCCTCGCGGCGGCCCGGCGTTACGGCGTGCATCCCGCGCTGGTCAAGGCGGTGGTCTGGCGCGAAAGCCGGTTCAATCCCACGGCGCGCGGTGGCCAGGGCGAGTTCGGCCTGATGCAAATCATGGAAGTCACCGGGCGCGAATGGGCCGAGGCCGAGCACGCGCCATTTTATTTTCACGAGCAGTTGTTCGACCCGGAGAAAAACACGCGCGCCGGGACATGGTATTTGCGGAAGGCGCTCCGCCGTTATGAGCAGACGGACAGCCCCGCGGTGTATGCGCTGTCCGACTACAACGCCGGCCGGGCGAACGTCCTCCGCTGGGCCAAGGGATCCGCCGCCACGAACAGCGCGGAGTTCCTGAAACAGATGACCTACCCCGGCACGCGCGAATATGTGAAGTCGGTGACGAGGCGGTTCGCGCATTACGCGGAGACGTTTCCGGTGTCGGCGGAGAAGCGGTGAGAGCTTGAACACTTGGTGGATGGGCGGACGGATAGTAGGACAGGTCATGTCCTACTAAATTGTTCCGGCTTAATCGACGGTGAGATTTTTCAGGCGCGTTTCCAAATCGCACCGCGCCTGTTCGCGCTCCGCGCCGGTGGCTGCGCGGGGGACGCGCACCGGCTCGCCAAACGTCACCGTCCAGCGCGCGAAGGGAAAAGGAATTTGAAAGCCGTCCCAGCTCTTCGTGCGGAACTTCCAGTTCAAGTGATAGGAGACCGGCACGATGGGCATGCCCGTCAACTGCGCGATCGCAATGACGCCTTCCTGCACCACGTAGCGCGGCCCGCGCGGGCCGTCCGGCGTGATGGCCAGGTCGCGGCCCTGCGCGGCGACGCGCGTCAGTTCGAGCAGCGCCTGCGGCCCACGCCGGCTGCTGGAGCCGCGCACCGGCAGCGCGTCGAAATGTTCGAGCACGCGCGCGACCATCGCGCCGTCCCCGCTCGCGCTGACGATGGCGGCGAGGCGGCGCGCGGGCTGGAGCTTTTGCACGTAGTCGCGCTGGATGAGCAGCGAGAGCGCGAGCCGGTTGTGCCAGACACAGAAGATCACCGGCTGCGTGGTGCCGGCCAGCAGCCCGGAACGGTCCCGCCATTCGCGGCGCAAGGTGGAACCCACGACGCGAATCAAATAATAGATGAGCGCGGCCAGGAGGGTTTGATGCCAGCGCAACCGGCGCGGCACGACGACCGGTCTAGAATCGGCAGCCGCCATCACGCGCCTTTTTTCAAGCAGGCCCGCACCAGGCTCTCCACGTTCGCGTCCGGACCGAGCAGCGCGAGCGACGCGCGGACAGCGTCGTGCGCCTCGGGTTGTTTGAAGCCGAGCGCCATGAGGGCGAGGATGGCGTCGTTGATTTTCTGGTCGGCGGCGGAAAGAGAATGTTTGGCGCTGCTGGCCTCCCACGCGCCGGTCGCGCCGATTTTATCGCGCAGTTCGACGATGATGCGTTCGGCGGTTTTCTTGCCGACGCCGGAAATGGAGGAGAGCGCCTTCACGTCGCCGTTGGCCACCGCGCCGCGCAACGCGACGACGTTCATGCCGCTGAGAATATTGAGCGCGATCTTCGGCCCGATCCCGCTGACGGTGTGAATGAGCAGGCGGAACAAGTCGCGCTCGGCGGCGGTCATGAAGCCATAGAGCAGATGGGCGTCCTCGCGCACGGTCAGGTGAGTGAGGATGGTCACGTCGCCGCCGGGCGCGGGCAGTTTGTCGAAGGAGGACAGCGGGATGAGGACTTCGTAACCGACGCCGTGGACATCGACGATGACCTGGGTCGGGAGGGATGCAACGAGTTTGCCGTGGAGGAAGGTGATCATTGGGGGAAGGGGGAAACATTCAACGCCCAACTTTCAACGCTCAACCTCGAATGACAGAAACCGCCGGCCAGGCGCGGTGCCGGTTGGGCGTTCGATGTTGAATGTTGAATGTTGAATACTTTCATCAGTGGTGGTGTCACTCAGATTTTTTTCAGCGCGTCCCGGCTCAGGCGGCTGCTGCTTTGCGCGTGGGCCAGCGCGAGCGCGAGCGCATCGGCGGCGTCGGGCGCGGGCAGTTCGGCCAGGTGCAACATGCGCTGGACCATTTTGGCGACGGCGATTTTTTGCGCCGCGCCGTAGCCCACGATGGCCTGCTTCACTTTGCGTGTGGCCAGTTCGTAGATATCCAACCCGGCCTCGGCGGCGGCGACCAAGCCCGCGCCGCGCGCCTCACCCATGATGAGCGCAGTCTGCACGTTCTGGACGAAGAAAATTCCCTCGACCACGCAGACGGTCGGTTGGTGCTGCCGGATCACGTCGCGAATGGTCGCGGCGATTTTCACCAGGCAGCGCGAGTGTTCCCAACTGGCTGGACAGCTAACCGTGCCATGCGCGAGCGCCTGCGGATGGGGCCGGGCTAGGCGGATGACGCCGTAGCCGGTGCCGCGCAGCGATGGATCAATGCCAAGGATGATTTGATGGGCGGCAGGACGGGGAGCGGATTCCACCACGGGGCGGGCGGTGCGCCGCCGACCATCAAGGCGGGTTTGAAGCTGTGCAAATTGTTGCGGCGTGATGCCCACGGCTGGAATTGAAACACAGTCGCGACGGAGTGAACATGGTTTTTTTCGGACGCGAAAAAACCGCGCGGAATGTTCCGCGCGGTTTTCGTGGGGCGTTACGCTGGACGCGGTGAATTATTTGTTCCGGTCGTTCTTGCCGTTGCCGGAGGAGTTCCCAGCGCGGCCCTGCGGGTTGGAACTATCCTGTGGGGCAGGCTGACCGCCAGGCGCGGCGCGCCTGACCGGTTGCTGAGGCGCCGGCCGATGTTCAAACATCTCGGGGTTTTGGCCCTTGGAGAGCTTCTGTGCCGGCGATTCGTATTGGCCCTTCGGCTGGGGTTGGCCATAGAAGCCGCGGGCCGGCGACTCGGTCCTGACCGGCACGGGGTTGGCAATGGCAGGGAGCCTGACCGACGGGTTTTCCGCCTTGTAGCGCAACTGCGCGGGGGATTCATATTTCCCAGGCGCCGGGGTGGCGGCGGTGGTCTGCGGCGTGGGGGCGGAATTGTTGCCGCGCATGATGATGGACGCGACACCTGTTTTCGGGCCGCCGGCCACATTCGCGAGCGGGGCGGGCTTGGCCGGATCCCCCAGCGGAGCCGGTTTGGCGGTGTCCGCCGGCGCAGGGGCGGCGACCACAGGAGGGGCGGCTTTCGCAATGGTAGTCGGATTGGGTTGCGGGATCGAGGTGACGACAGGCTTGCCGGCCGGAGGGTTGTTCCGCAACGGCGCGGGGTTGGCAATGGCAGGGAGCCTGACCGACGGGTTTTCCGCCTTGTAGCGCAACTGCGCGGGGGATTCATATTTCCCAGGCGCCGGAGTGGCGGCGGTGGTCTGCGGCGTGGGGGCGGAATTGTTGCCGCGCATGATGATGGACGCGACACCTGTTTTCGGGCCGCCGGCCACATTCGCGAGCGGGGCGGGCTTGGCCGGATCCGCCAGCGGAGCCGGTTTGGCGGTGTCCGCCGGCGCGGGGGCGGCGAGGGAAAGCCCCGGGGCCTGCGGGTTTTCGGCCTTGGAGCGCAACTGGGCGGGCGATTCATATTTTCCCGCAGTGGAACTGGCGAGCGTGGCGGGCGGGGTCTTGGGCAACTGCGGACGATAGACCACCAGCGAGGCGCCTTCTTTTTCCATGCGCTCCGGTTTGATGCGGGTGCGCGCCGTCCCCGTCTCCGACACGGGCGTTTCGCGGATGGCCACGGTGCGCACGGGCGTTTGCGAAACTTTCACCACCGTGTCGCGCCCCACGCCATTATTGATGATGGTGTTGTTGTTTCCGACCACGTAGTTGTTGATGACGGTGGAGTTTTTATAGACGTTCGTCACCCGGTGGCGCGGTTCGTAGTGGCGGCGCGGGTTGTAGTCACAGAACAGGCCCAGCCCAATGAACGTGTAATGGAAGTCGGTCAGGCCGAAATCAAAACTCACCCCGACACTCCGTTCCTGATATCTGAATCCGACGCCGCTCACGTAATGCGCCGCCGGCGGCAACGGAGCCCAACCGCAATGCGTGGACGTGTAGCGCCAACTCACCCAGGCCGGCCCCCAGTGGGTGTCCGGCCGCCAGACCCAGCCCATCCGGTCGTGCCGATGCCAGCGTCCATAATGGAACGCCGCCCAGCCCCAGGAATAATCCGACTGCCAATACCAGCCGCTGTCCGACCAGAGCCAGCGGCCGCGATCCGAGTACGGCCGCCACTCGGCAGAGGCGACCGCGACGGTCGGCTGCCAGCACATGCCCACACCGCTCACGTTGACCCAGGTGCCGTATGGCGACAGCGAGTCATGAAAATACGACACGCTTGTTTCCTGCACCGGCGGCGCGACGTAAGTGGTGGTGACGACCTGCGTGGTGGCAACCGGAGGTGCGGCGGGAGCGGGCGCAGGCGCAGGCACATTGGAAACGACGTGTGGCTGGGCCACGGCCGGCTTGGCTGCCGCCAGTTTTCCATCCCGCTGAATCATCGCGGTGATGACCGGGCTGGTGACGCCGAGGTCGTTCAAATAAACAATTTCATCCGGGCCGAGCGTGAAGCGCTGTTCGGAATTGCTGATGTAGGCGAGCATGACCTCCTCGGTCACGCCGGCTTGCGCGAGTTTGATGATCTCCGCCAAGCCGGGGGTGATCTTCAAGTTCTCCGGAGCCACCGCCGGAGCCACGCGCTGCTCGACGGCCGGAGCCGCCGGAGCCGGGACCACCGGAGCCGCAATTGCCGGAGCCGCCAGCACCGTTTTCACCGGTTCGGTTTGCGCGGACTGATTCGTGCAACCCAAAAACAAAGTCAATCCCATGGCCGTTCCCGTTCCGAACTGCCGCATTAATTTATTTTTCATATCGTTGCTTCCGCTTCGTGTCGCTCATCGCGCTCTGAAGCTGTTGAACTGTCCAACGGTATCGACTAGGCCGCTATCCAGGCTATTCATCGGCCCGCTGCAAACCCCTTGCCATCAATTGAAGATCGCCAGAATTAACTGGTGCCCCCGCCCGGAATTGAACTGGGATCCACGGTTTAGGAAACCGCTGCTCTATCCATTTGAGCTACGGGGGCGTTCCGCACCCGGACACCATAGCGATCCGGCCCCGCTTGACAAGCGGTGCCTCGCGACCGCCGCCGCCATTGCGGTTGCGGTCAACGATTGCTTTGGGCAGTGTCCCCGCCATGAACCCCGCTGAAACCCGTGAGCAAGCCTCGTGGCCGGACCGGTTGAGCCGCCACCCGCGTTCCCTGCTGGGAGACCACCTGGCGGCTGCGCTCCTGC
>CANMZY010000101.1:0-9819 GCA_947502425.1 Verrucomicrobiales bacterium | reverse complement strand
ATCTGATGCCAGTCAATCACGCGATCGACCGGCCGCGCGAGTTGGCCCTGTCGTTTGGCAAAGACGTCACAGGCCTCGAGAAGATGGACCGCAAGACCGGCGAGTGGAAGGAAGTGAAGCTGGACACCGGGAATGACCGTAGGCGGATCGTCCTGACCCTGGCTCCGGGTGATGGCGAGTTCCTGCGCGCGTTGCCGATTCAGAAATGACATCGCCCGTGTTGCGGACGAACTCCGCGCTCCGAGCGACCCAGGCGCAGTTTACTTTCCCCGGACCGGTTTATCCGTGCTCGCCGGAGGAGTCCCCATGACCGGAGCCGGCTGGCATACCTCCACAATTTTCAACTGCCGAGCCGGCACGTTTTTCAAAATCCAGTCACGGTAGCCGGACAACATCGCGCCCGCCGCAAAGGAGCCGAACGGAGTATAGCCTTTAACCGTGCCCCCGATGGTCGTATTGACACCGAACACGATCAACTCGCCTTGGTCCACCTGGCCGTTGCCGTTCGCATCGCTCCACAGGAAACTGGGGCCGCCGGAATCACCCGGGCTGACGATCGATTCCACATCGTTGCCCAGACCGGGGCCGTCCCCAAACTTGTCCGTCTCCCTGGTGGGGCCATCAAAATCATACTGGAACATCTCCAACCGCCCGCTGCCCTCGTCATCCGGGCGAAACAGTGACGCCACGTTGCGCCCAACCCGCTTGGTGCAGAAGGAATATCGGGAGGAGTAGCGGTTCTCATCTCCCGCACCGGCCGGCCCATAGCCGACCATGATGATCAGGAACCCTGCCTTGGGCGGACCGAAGAACACCGGGTAAATAGGAACTTCTTTCGGCGCCGATGCTGCCAGCGTGACAATCGCCAGATCGTCATTTGGCTCGGGTTTGTTGAAGCCCGTGAAGTCGGGATGAAGCTGAATTTCCTTGGCGGCGATGATGACCATGCCCTCGGTCGTACAATCTGGATTGTTGTGGTTGAAGTGAACTTTGACGTGCTTCGTGGGAATCTCCTGTTTGCCATCTCCATCCTGATCAAAGCCGTGGGCCGCCGTCAGCACGTGGTGGCGGCTGATCAACACTCCGGACAGACCGGTGTTGATGCTGACCACGCCCGCATACGGCGAACTCTTGACGTTCCGGTCGATGTGCGCCGCCGGACTGTCGGGCGGTCGCAGCCTGGCCCCGCCGCCAACCATGACCGGCAGCCAGTTCGCCTCGTGTCTCATCGACCTCGCACGGCTTTCTGGTTTCGGCAGGACCGGCCCATTCAACCCTCCGATGACGAGACCGCCCAACCAAGCCAGCGACAACAGACGCCATGGAAACGGAAACCTTGGACAAGAAAAAGATGCGGCCAACCTCACGCGAGGATGCCCTTGACCACTTCGCCGTGCACGTCGGTCAAACGCATGTCGCGGCCGCTGTAGCGGTAGGTGAGCTTCTCGTGGTCCATGCCCAGCAGGTGCAGCATGGTCGCGTGCAGGTCGTGGATGCTCACGCGGTTCTCGACGGCCTTGTATCCGTACTCGTCCGTCGCCCCGTAAATCGTTCCGCCCTTCACACCGCCGCCGGCCATCCACATCGTGAAGCCGAAGGGATTGTGGTCGCGGCCGTTCCCGCCTTGGGCGAACGGGGTGCGTCCGAACTCGCCGCCCCAGACAACAAGTGTGGAATCCAGCAGGCCGCGTGATTTCAAATCTTTCAACAACCCGGCGATGCCTTGGTCCACGAAGAGCGAATTTTTCGTATGGCCGGCCTTCAGATCGCCGTGCTGGTCCCAGCGATCGCCGCCGCCGTCGGGACAGGTTAGCTCGATGAACCGCACCCCGCGCTCGACGAGGCGGCGGGCGACGAGACATTGCGTGCCGAAGGTGCGGGTCTGCGGCGTTTTCGCGTTCAGACCGTAAAGCTCCCGGGTGGCGTCGGTCTCGTTCGTGAAATTCATGAGGTCAGGCACGGCCAGTTGCATCCGGCCCGCAAGCTCATAGTTGGCGATGGCACTCTCGATCGAGTCCATCTTGCCGAACCGCTCCAGCACGCCGGCGTCAAGCTTCTGCATCAGCGCGAGCTTGTTCTTTTGCAAATCGATCTTCGCCTCGGTGGGCGTGACGTTGGCCACCCCCTGGCCGTTCGCCTTGAAAACCGAGCCTTGAAAACTCGCGGGCAGAAAGCCGCTGTTGAAATTATCCAGCCCGCCGGGGGGAATCAGCCCGCCGTTGAGCACGACGAAGCCGGGCAGATTCTGGCTCTCGCTGCCCAGCCCGTACCCGGCCCACGCCCCCATGCTCGGCCGTCCCTGCAATCCACTGCCCGTGTGAAGAAAATAGTTTGCGTTGGTGTGCTCGGAGAAATTGCTGGTCATGGACCGGATGATCGCCATGTCATCCACGCATTCGGCGATGTAGGGGAAAAGGCTGCTCACCGGAATGCCGCTTTGGCCGTACTGCTTGAACTCCCAGGGCGAGCCGAGCGCGTTGCCGTTGTTGTTGAACTGCGTCGGCTCCATTTTCATCTTGAACGGCTTGCCGCTGTCCTTCGTGAGCTGCGGCTTCGGATCGAACGTGTCCACCTGCGAGGGGCCGCCGTCCATGTAGAGAAAAATAATGCTGCGGGCCTTGCCCGGGTAGTGAGGCTGGCGCGGCGCGAGCGGATTGCGCGCGGCGGCGGTCGTGATCGTCGCGCCGAAGGCCCGGTCGGCCATCAGCGCCATGAGCGCGAGACCGCCGAAGCCGTTGGCGCATTTGAACAGCATCTCGCGCCGGGTGAGCGGGCCGGGCTGGAATTGTTGGCAGTGGTGCATCAGTTGATGAAGATGAATTCTTTCACGTTGAACAGGACGTGGCCGAGATCGGCCCACACCCGCTCGTCGGCCAGGCGTTTCTCCGGATCGAGGTTGTAGGCCGCTCCCTGCTGCTGGAGAAACCCGGTGGCTGCCGCGGTTTCCGCCGGGTTCGGCGGACGGCCAAACGCGGCCAGATACATCTCGCGGATGAGCGGCTCGGGCGCCTTGCCCGTGCCGGGCGCGAGACGCTTGGCCCACAGTTTCGCCTGCTGCAGCACGAAGGGATCGTTCATCAGGATGAGCGCCTGGGCCGGCACGTTCGAGACGTTGCGCCGCCCGATCGAGTTGAACGGAATCGGCGTGTCGAACGCCAGCATCATGGGCGAGAGAAAATTCCGGCGCACCGAAATGTAAATGCTCCGGCGACCGTTGCCATCCAGCGGGCCGCTCCCCGGCTTGCCGCGGCCGTCCATGAACGCCGTCACATGCACCGGCACGCTCGGACCGCCCGCGGCCAGATCAAGCCGGCCGGACACCGCCAGCAGCGCGTCGCGAATCGCCTCGCCCTGCAGACGGCGCAGATTGGCGCGATGCAGCAGGAGATTTTCGGGATCAAGTTCCTCGGCGCGCGCGTCGGCGGGCTGGCTCGACATCTGATAGGTCTGCGAGAGCATCACTTCGCGGATGAGTTTCTTCGTGGACCATCCGAGCTCGCTCCGAAAGCGTGCCGCGAGAAAATCGAGTAGTTCCGGATGCGACGGCGGCTGGCCGAGCACTCCGAAGTTGTCCACCGTCGCCACCAGGCCGCGACCGAAGAGGTGGTGCCAGACGCGGTTGACCCCAACCCGCGCGGTGAACGGATTCGCCGGATCGGTCAGTTGCTGCGCGAGCTGTAGACGGCCGCTGCCGGAGCCGTAATCCGGCTGCTTTTCACCGGCGATGGCTTCGAGGAAACGGCGCGGGGCCGGCTCGCCGGGAATTTTTGACTGGCCGCGGACGAGGATGAATTCGCTCACGCCATTACCGTCCAGAATGGCGGGGGCCGTTTTGGAACCGGCCTTGATCAGGGCGATCTGCTCGGCCCGCTGTTTCGAGAAGGGCTGCACGGCCCGATCGAACGCCTGCCGCGATTCCGAACCCGGGGCGCAAAACAAATCCATGTTCTTCGCCAGCCAGTCCGCGAGCCGAGCGCCTTCGGCCGCGTCGGGCGAAGTCACTAGACGACCGGCCTTCAACTGCTCGATTACTCCGAGCAGCACGCCCTGCAAGGCGTCCGCGATTTTCTCGGGTGAATCCGCCCCGCCGCCGAGCGCCGCCACCAGCCGGCTGGCCACCGGCCCGGCCTTGGCCTGCTTCGGATCGGTCTGCACCACCATAGCGACGGCAAATTCGCCCGCGCCTGCGGGACTGAACTCCACATGGGTGCGGTGACCGGTGTAAGCGGTTAAGTTGTGTTCGACCCACTGCCACTGCTCATGGCGACCCAGATCCCGGTGCAGCGCGCCGTGGAGCGGGCCGACGACGACGAGGTGCGAGTCCACCGGCGCGTAGGCGCGGCCGGCCCCCTTGATCAGATACCAGAGCCGCCCCGTCTTCAGCGTGACCTCGGGCGTGCGCAACGTCTGCTCGCCGCGTTCCCACCCGCCCAGTGTGCCGTTGTCCTTTTCGGAACTGGTCACCTTTAAATTTTTCCACGCGTCATCCCACCACGCTCCGGCCTGAGTGATGAATCCGGGCACGGGCTGGGCCGCGCTTCCGCTAATTCGAAGTTCCCCCGCCAGTGCGGGACGCAGGCCGAAGGAGAACCCATCCTGATACCAGTGCTTCGCGGGAGTCTGGGTGTAATCCACCACGACGTCTTCCGGAGCGAACACCGGTTGCTCCGTGCTCTTCCGCCACGCCTCCAACGAAGCGGCGGCGGCTGGAACTTTTCCGCCAGCCGGGTTCGCCGACAGGACGGCAAAGGCGTGAAGCGGATGCTTGGGGTCCGCCTTGGCCTTAACCAGTTCCTTGACCCAGCGGGCGGCGGCGTCCGGCTCCGCAACAGCTGCAGGCTTGGCCGCGTTGTCGGCGTTGGTGACGGTGGACTGGCTGCGCGCCGCAAGAAGTTGCGCCGCCATTTTTTCCACACCTGGCCGCAGCGCCACGGCGAACTTCGCCGAAAGCTCGGCCTGGCTGTCCGTGCGGATGCGGTCGAGCGCGGTCGCCACGCGTTTATTCTGCTCGATGGACTCGAAGCGCACCTGCCGGTAGCTGCTGCTGATCAGAAAACCGGTTAGGCTGTAATAATCCTTCTGGGAAATTGCATCAAACTTGTGATCGTGACACCGCGCGCAGGCCACCGTCAGGCCGAGAAACGTTTTCGCCATCACATCGAGGCGGTTGTCCATGCGGTCACATTCATCCTGCCGGATGTCCACCGGCGAATGAACCTCCTCGCCCAGAAACCAGAAGCCGGTGCCCAGCACGGATTCGTTGACGCCCTCCGCGGTCACGCGCGGTTTCGCCATGAGGTCGCCGGCCAGATGCTCGGTGAGAAACTGGTCGTAGGGCACGTCGGCGTTCAGGGCGCGGATGACATAGTCGCGATACTGGTAGGCGTTCGGAATGATCGGCTCGAACTCGTGCCCGCGCGTCTCGGCATAGCGCACCAGGTCCAGCCAGTGCCGCCCCCAGCGTTCGCCATACTGCGGCGAGGCCAGCAATTGTTCCACCACCTTCGCGAAAGCCTGCGGCGAAGTGTCGTTCAGAAACGCCTCGCTCTCCGCCGGCTTGGGCGGCAATCCGATGAGATCAAAATACGCGCGCCGCAAGAGCGCGGCCTTCTCCGCGGGGGCGGCAGGTTTGAGCTTTTTTTCTTCCAGCTTCGCCAGCACAAATCGGTCGAGGCCGGCCGTCGTCCAGCTCGTGTCCGTCACCGCCGGAGGTTTCACGGCGGACGCCACCGGCTTCCACGCCCAATGTTCACGCCGGCGTTTTTCGAGATCGAACGGCTCCTTTGTGGCGGCGGTTTTCGGCGGGGCTTCCTTCGGCCAGGCCGCGCCGCTCTTCACCCACGTTGTAAAATCCGCAATCTCCTGCGACGTGAGCCGACCCTTGGGCGGCATCTTCACGTCCTCGTTGGTGTAAAGTATGGCCTCGATGAGCAGGCTTTTCTCGGGGTTGCCGGGCACCAGCGAGGGCCGCGTGTCCCCGCCTTTGAGCATCCCTTCGCGCGTGTCCAGGAGCAGGCCGCCCTTGAGCTTCTCGCTCGTCGCGCTGTGACATTTGTAACAGCGCTCGGCCAGCACCGGCCGCACGCGCTTCTCAAAAAAATCGAGATCGGCCGCCGCGAAATCGGCCGCCGTCACCCGGGCCGCCGCGAGCACCACACCCAGACCGAGGAGTGATGCGGCCAAGGAGAACGGCCCACGCCGGGTGTCAGGACGCAGTCTCTCTTTCGGAATGACGAGCGCAGTCTTCATTTCTATCTCAAACTGACGTCAGCGGAGCGGCGCACCTTCAAGCGGCTTCCCGTTGGTGTCGAGAATCTGCACCTCGTGAATGCCGCCGCCTTTCGCCTCGGTGAACGTCCAGACAACTTTTTTCTCCGGCGTGACTTCGACTAGCTTAGTGCGGTTCGCGCCGATGGCGTAGCTGCAGATGACCGTGTTGCCGTTGGGCAGGCGATGGACGCCGCACGGATCGTTGAACAGCGGCGCGGGCAGATCGGCGTTGGAAATCTGCCAGACGATTTTCCCCGCCGCGTCCGCCTCCACCACCATGTTGCCGTGCGTGAGGTTGATGAGCGTGTTGCCGTTGGCCAGTCGGACGGCGGTGAACGGCCACGCTTCCTTCGGCTGTTCGGGTGCCTTGAATTCCCAGACCACCTTGCCGGCCGGGTCGTATTCGCGCACGACCTTGTCGAGCAGTTGCGGCACGAGATAATTCCCGTTGGCCAGCTTGCGCGCCATCCGGCTTTCCATGTGGTGATTCGCGGTCTGGCCGATGATCGGCACCTCGACGACGATCTTGCCTTCGCGGCTGATTTCCACGATGCGCGGCTTCGGCCCGGCCTCGGTGGCCATGATGTTGCCGTTGGGCAAGGCCTGCGCGGTGTTCACTTCGGACTGCGTGCCCTTCCATTCGAAAACTTTCTCGCCGGCCCGCGTGACTTCGACCACGCCGCCGCCGGGGAAATCCTTATCCTTGTTCACCGCGAGCAGCAGGTTGCCGTTGGGCAGCACCCAGCCGTCGCGCGTGCCCTTGGGATAACGCCAGATCGTCTTCCCCTCGCCATCGACGATGCGCGTCTCCCCGCCGGTGGCGAGGAAGGAGTGGGTGATCTTTTCCGGTTCGGCGGCGGCGGCGAACCAGGCGTGGCTGACGAGGGTGAGCGCGAGCAGGCCGGCGGGTGCGAGTGTCCGTGTTCCAATTCGGTTTCTTATCATCCGTGGAGAATTTCAAAACGCCGCCGCTTTGTCACCGAGAGTTTTCGGAATTCACGGATGACGTGGCGACATCCATTGAACGCCGCCCGGCAAGATCAGGTGCGCCTCCGTCCCCCTGAACTTCGTAGCCGCCGCTGTGAAGCGGCGGCTTTATTTCGAGGCGGGTGGGCCGCGAAAAGATCAGCCGCGCCTTCACCGGCGCGGCTACGAGGTTCAGGGGTTCCAGACGCGCAGCTTTCGTTCGTCGAATTCTCACCCCGTCCACCCCCGGTCTCCGGGATGACACCTGCGGATACTTTCCGGGAGTATTTCCCCACCGCCCCCGTCCAACCCGCCGATGCAACGATTGATTTGCTTATCGCCCGCGAACTTGGTGTCATAGCCGCAACGTACTAAATCCATGAAAAATACCCTGCTCCTCTCCGTGGCCGCGCTGATGGTCGCCTCCAGTTCACTTCCGGCACGGGTCAAACTGGTCGCCCTGCCCGAACGCGCCCGCGTCGTCGTCTCGCTCAACAACCCCGACGCCACGCTCGTCGAGGAGGAGCGCATCGTCACCCTCCAGAAGGGCGTGAACAAAGTCGATTTCTCCTGGCGCGGCGTGCAGATTGACGCCAGCAGCATCCAGGCGCGGATGCTCAGCCACCCGGACAAGGTTCTCATCCTCAACACCAGCTACCCGCCCAACGAAAACGCCCTCATCTGGGAAATCACCAGCCCCGTCGCCCAGGAAGAGCGCGTCCGCATCTCCTACCTCATCTCCGGCTTCGGGCGCGACGTGGTTTACAAGGCCGTCTCCGAGCCGGATGAAACCGCGCTCACCCTCCGCAATTATCTCCGCCTGCGCAACAATTCCGGTGAAGACCTGACCGAGGCCGAGATCGGCATCGGTTACGGCGCGAACTTCAAGAAAACCATCGCCCACGAAGAGGTGCTGGAAGTCCTCTCCGAACGCATCGAGACGCTGCCCATCAAGAAGGTTCTCACCTGGGACGCGGCGACCCTGCCGTGGGACCCGGAATATCAGAAAGCCACCGTCGGCATCCCGCTTTCCTACGTGATCAAGAACGACAAGGCCTCCAAGCTCGGCACCCACACCCTGCTGCCCGGCAAGGTCCGCATTTTCATCAAGACCAAGGAACAGGCGGACAAGGACGGCGACAAGCCGGGCGAAGGCGTGGCCTTCACCGGTGAAGACTGGGGCACGCTCACGCCCGTGGACCGCGAGTTGAAACTCTACATCGGCCAGAGCCGCGACGTGAAAGTCACCCAGCGCCAGACCAAGAAGGACCGCACCAACATTCGCCGTAACAACAACGGCAATCAGGACGTGGTCTGGGACACGGACGACGTTTACAAGATCGAGATCGAGAACTTCAAGAAGATCGTGATTGATCTTGTCGTTGTCGAGCATCTGCCCGGCTATTGGAAAATGGTCGAGAGCACGCACAAATTTGAGAAGAAGGACGCCTTCACCATCGAGTACAAGCTGACCCTGCCCGCCGAATCCACCGGCGACAAGAAGACCGTCGTCACCTTCAACGTGAACCGTCTGAACGTGCAGGGCAACGAGCCGGCCAGCTATTAACCCGAGCGCCGTATGCGAACCTCGCCGGTCATCATTCCCGTGGTGGACCTCTTGGACGAACGCAACGCCGCCCGCCCGCAACCGCCAATTCTCAACCCCTAGACTCGCCATGAACCCACGTCCCACTTTCCCCCTTTCCCCTTTTCCCACCTGCGCCCTGGCCCTCGCCGCCCTCCTCCTCGCCACCGCCGCCCACGCCCGGATCAATGTGGTCACGCTGCCCGACCGCGACTCGACGCAGCTTACGATCTACAACTCCGCCGATCTGACGCTGGTCAAGGAGACGCGCGTGCTCACCTTTCGCAAGGGACTCAACCGTCTCGAATTTTCCTGGGCCAACACCTTGATTGATCCCACCTCCGTCGAGTTTCGCGCCCTGACGCACGCCGACGAGGTTGATGTGCTCGATGCCAGCTTCCCGCCGCGCGTGGCGAACACCTTGGAATGGCGGATCAAGAGCGAGTTCGCCGGCGAAGTGAAGGTGGAGATTCGGTATTTCACCAGCGGCATCAGTTGGGCGGCGGACTACGTGGCCGAGGCCAGCCAGACGGAGAAGGTGATGGATCTAGCCGGGGCCGTGCGCGTGAACAACCGCAGCGGCGAAGATTACGAGAACGCCCAGGTGCGCCTGATCGTCGGCGTCATCCGCCTCGTCGAGAACATTGCTCAACTCGCCCAGCAAGGCCGGCCCGGCCAACCTCCGCCTCCTCCAGTGATGGACATGCCGATGGCACCCGCCCCGCGCATGGCCGCCATGCGCGGCATGGCCGAAGCGGACTTCGCCGCCGCCGCCAAACCCCGGGAAATCGTCAAGGAAGGCCTCTCCGAATATTTCATGTACACCGTCGAAGGCCGCGACACGATTCCCAACGGCTGGGCCAAGCGCCTACCCTCCTTCGCCGCGAAAGAAGTCCCCATCACGAGCCTCTACAAATACGAACGCGAACGCTGGGGCGATGCCGTGATGCGCTACTACAAATTCACCAACTCCGTCCCCAGCAAGCTCGGCACCGAGC
>CANMZY010000100.1:0-9822 GCA_947502425.1 Verrucomicrobiales bacterium | reverse complement strand
AGTGCAACGAAAGCGTCCGGCCCTACGGCGTTCCCAAGCACCGGCACTTGTCGGAGATCGAGGAGCAGCTTTCGCTGGCCGCCAGCTCGCCGGTGACGATCCAGTTTACACCGCATCTCATTCCGGTGAACCGCGGCATCCTCACCACGCTTTATCTCGCGCCGGAAAAACATTTTGCCAGCGCCGCCGAAGCCGCCGCGTTGCACGAGAAGATCACGGCCTGTTACCAGTCCGCCTATGTGAACGAACCGTTCGTGCGCCTGCTCGACGGTCCGGCCCTGCCGGACACCAAGAACGTGGCCGGCACGAACGTCATCGAAATCGCCTGGCGGCTCGACCCGCGTACCGGCCGACTCGTCGTGATGAGCGCCGAGGACAACATCGTGAAAGGCGCGAGCGGCCAGGCCTTGCAAAGCATGAACATCCTCTGCGGCTTCCCGGAGACGGCGGGACTGGTGTGAGGCAAACGGCTGATGCAGACTGGGACAACCTGAAGGTTGAACTCCAGCGGAAACGGCCCGCGTCGGCGTGGGAGTTCACGTTTTAGCGTGTCCGGTGGGCCAAGCGAAATTCGTGCATGGCTTTATTGCGGGTTTGCCAAATGCTGCCAATCGCCCATCATTCGCGGATATGAACAACTGCTCCTCCCTCACCCTCCTCGTCGTTGTCGTGCTGGCGGGCCTGCTTGGAGGCTGCGCCACGGCCGCGCCGCGCGCGTCGTTTCCGGAAGTCTCCACTCTGCCGCCCCAGGCCGCGATGCCCGATCCGCTCGTCATGCTCGATGGCCGCCGCGTCACTTCACCCGGGCAGTGGCAAAAGGAGCGGCGCCCCGAGCTGAAAGAACTTTTTCAACACTACATGTATGGCGCGATTCCCCCGAAACCCGCTAACATGAAAATGAAAGTTCTCGCCGAGCACCGCGATTTTCTCGACGGCAAGGCGACGCTCAAGCTCGTCTCGCTCGAAATGGACGGCCCGAAAGCACCGCGCATCGACCTGCTGCTTGTCGTGCCGAACGAGCGCCACGGCCCCGTGCCCGTGTTTCTCGCGATGAATTTCTGCGGCAACCACACGCTGACGGGCGATCCTCGCGTCCCGCTCGCGCACGGCTGGCTCTCCACTTCCTGCAAGGGCTGCGCGGGCAGCGTCGCCACCGAGGCCTCGCGCGGCACGCAGGCGGCCGACTGGCCGCTGGCCGAGATCATCGGACGCGGCTACGCGCTGGCGGCGTTTTACAGCGGCGACGTGGATTCGGACCGCAAGGACGTGAGCGACGGCGTTTATGCCTGGCTCGCGGGCGGGGGTGCGTCCAAGAATCGTCCCGCCGACCGCGGCACCATCGCCGCGTGGGCGTGGGGCTTTCAGCGTTGCGTAGATTATCTCGTCACCGATCGGGACCTGGATCCGAAGCGCATCGCCGCCGTCGGCCATTCACGCAACGGGAAGACCGCGCTGCTGGCCGCCGCCTTCGACGAACGCATCGCGATGGCCTTCCCACACCAGGCGGGCTGCGGCGGCACTGCGCCCAGCCGTGGAAAAATCGGCGAGCCGGTGCCGCGTATCAACACGGTCTTCCCGCACTGGTTCAACGGCGAGTTCAAGAAGTTCAACGAGGCCACCGAGCGGCTGCCGTTCGATCAAAACGCGCTCGTGGCCCTCTGTGCTCCGCGTCCCGTGCTGTTCTCCAACGCGCAGGACGACCAATGGGCCAACCCCTCCGGCCAGTTTGCAGTGCTCCAGGCCGCCGATCCGGTCTATCGCTTCCTCGGCGTCGAAGGAATCTCCGCAAAGGAAATGCCGCCGCAGGGCCAGTTGGTGGACAGCCGCCTGGGCTACTTCATCCGCGCCGGCAAGCACTCGATGATCGCCGAGGACTGGGCGGTGTTCCTGAATTTCGCCGACCGGCATTCTGGAAAAATCGCGAAGTAGGCGCGAATTTTTTTGCCATCCGGCGGCGACGCGGCAGAATCCGCCGGAATGAAAATGAAGCTGTCTGAAATTTCCGGATCCATCGTCGCGCCGCAAGGGTTCCTGGCGAGCGGCGTCTTCTGCGACATCAAGCGCCTCGGCACCGGCAAGGGTTCCAACAAGGGGAGGAAGCTCGACCTCGCGCTCATCGTCTCCGAGGTGCCTGCGACCGTTGCCGGGCTGTTCACGACGAATCAAATCTGTGCCGCCCCGGTGAAAGTCTGCGTGCCTCGGGTGCGGAAAGGCCGCGCCCAGGCCATCGTGGTGAACTCCGGCAACGCCAATGCCTGCACGGGCAAGCAGGGCATGAAGGACGCACTGGAGATGACGGCCCTCGCCGCGCAACTGCTTCACCTGTCTGCCGGTCACGTGCTCGTCGGCAGCACCGGACGCATCGGCGTGAACCTGCCGATGGAAAATGTGCGCGCGGGAATTCGTGACGCGGCGCAACTCCTCGGGAACGATCCTGCGCACGCTGCCAAGACCACCGAGGCCATCATGACGAGCGATACGCGGCCCAAGCAGATGGCCGTGGAGTTCAAGTTGGGCGGTCAGGCTGTCCGCATCGGCGGCATCTGCAAGGGCGCGGGGATGATTCAGCCCGGCATGAGCGCCACGGGCGCTCGTCCCGCCGCCGTGCCGCTCCATGCCACGATGCTCTGCTTCATCACCACCGACGCCGCCATCGAGGCGGAGGCGCTCCAGGCCGCGCTTCAGGAAGCCGTCGCCCACAGCTTCAACCGCATCACCGTTGATGGCGACATGAGCACGAATGACACCGTGCTGGTGCTGGCGAACGGGTTGGCGAAAAACCCTTTAATCGTCGGAGATGAGGTAACGAGTCTCAAATCAAAGAAAGAGAAAGTCAGAGACTCCTCACGTCGTCTCTTACAGGAATTTGAACTTTTCCAGTCCGCGTTAAATCACGTCTGTCTCGAACTTGCGAAGATGATTGTGCGCGATGGGGAAGGGGTTTCCCGCTTCGTCACTATTCGCGTCAGCGGTGCGAAAAATTTTACCGATGCTGATGCCGCCACCCGCGCGGTGGCCAACAGCGCGCTCGTTAAGACAAGCTGGCACGGGGGCGATCCGAACTGGGGCCGCATCATTGACGCGCTCGGCTACAGCGCCGCGACGGTGGTGGAGGACCGGGTGGACATCGGCTACAGCGCGCCCGGCGGTAAAAAAATTCTCCACTCCCTCAAACGCGGCCAACCGACGAAGACGACCTTCAAAGATTTGTGCGCCGCCGTCGCGCCCAGGGAATTCGACCTGCACATCAACCTGAATATCGGCAAGTCCTGCGCGCTGATGTACGCCGCCGATCTGACGGAGGAATACGTGGAGTTCAACAAAGGCGACGTGACCGACCCGACGACGTTGGGAGGTTAAAGTTCCCGCTTGGAATTTAATCATCCCACCAGCCGGTACCAGTTGTCGCGTTGCCTTGCTTCGTAGCCGAGGTCGATGATGAGACGTTGCATGTCGGCCACGCCCATGCAGAAGGTGGTGCCGGCTTGGCTCACAACGTTTTCCTCGATCATGATGCTGCCGAGATCGTTCGCGCCGTACTTCAACGCGATCTGGCCGATCTCCTGGCCTTGCGTGACCCAAGAGCTTTGGATGTTCGGAATGTTGTCGAGATAGAGACGCGCGAGAGCCTGCATCCGGAGGTATTCGTGCGCGCCGACGGTCGGAGCTTTCAGTTTGGTGTGTTCGGCCTGAAACGTCCACGCAATGAAGGCGGTGAAGCCGGGGGAAAAGGGGAAGTTGGAAAGCGGGAAAGCGGAAACGGGGAGGGAGCCTCCAGGTGCGCCTGCTTTTGTTTCCGCCTTCTCGCTTTCCGCTTTCCGCTTTGCTGAGAGGTCCTGCTGCGCGCGGACGCGCTCTAGATGTTCAATTCGTTCTTCCACCGTTTCAACATGGCCGAACATCATCGTGGCCGTGCTGGCGAGGCCGAGTCGGTGCGCGGCATCCATCACGCCCAGCCATTCGTCGCTCATGGCCTTGAGCGGGGCGATGCGCTGTCGGACGCGGTCTACGAGAATTTCTCCGCCGCCGCCAGGAATGGAGCCAAGCCCGGCCTGCACAAAATCGCGGATGATCTGTTCGACGGGTTCGCCGAACACGTCGCGAAAATGGATGAACTCGCTGGGGCTGAAACCGTGAATGTTGATCTGCGGGAACTTCGTTTTGATGTGCGAAAGCAGATCGAGATACCACTGCTTGGTCAGCTTCGGATGATGTCCGCCTTGCATCAAAATCTGCGTGCCGCCGAGCGCGAGGGTTTCCTCGATTTTTTTGTCCATCTCGGCGTGGGTGATGACGTAACTGTCGTCGTCCTTTTCGCTCCGCCAGAACGCGCAGAATTTGCAATAAACGTTGCAGACGTTCGTGTAGTTGACGTTGCGGTCCACGATGTAGGTGACGATCTCGTGGCCGCGCCCGTCGAAGTCGCCGGCCTTGGCGAGGGCGCGACGGCGGTCGGCGAGCGCGCCGAGTTCTTCGAGCGGCAGGCCGTAAAGGCGCCGTGCTTCGGCCTGGTCGATGCGCCGGCCATCCCAGACTTTCTGCAACAACTCGTCGAGTGACGCGTCGAAAATCATGGAGGGAATCTAGTGGAACGGGCGGGACAGACAAGCTTTGTGGCGGAGTGCGACCGGCTCCCAGGTCGCAGCGTGTGGGGTGATGGTGAGGAGCGGCGTAACGCGGTTGTTCAGGCGGTGTCCCGCCGCTCCGAAGAACACGGGCGGGACGGCCCGTGAACTCGCAGGGGAGGACGCCCGCGCTCCCTCCGCTGGAATGCCGACTTCAGCCGGCAGAAGCCGGATGCGTAGTCCGGTAAAAAATAACTCCCGCTCCGGCGCAGCGGCTTTCGGGAGGAGGCCGCATTTCCCCGGAAGGCAAGAAGGCGGCTCTCAGCCGAGGAGCCGCCACGCCAATTTTGCCGCGATCTCGAGACGGATTGAATTAGCGACCGACAGGTTCTTTCGCCGGCTCGGTCAGCTTTTTCTTCGCGTCGTCGTGGGGTTCCACCCTGGTCTGGCCGACGTCCTTGATCTCCACCGTGGTGGTGCGGTCGATGTCGCGCTCGTTGGCGTTGAAGGTCATTTTGCCGGAGACGGCCAGCTCGTATTTCGCCAACTGCCCGCCCTTGAGCCAGACTTTCAAAATGGCCTTGGCATTCGTCGGGGTGGGGGCCGGGTCGTTGCCGCCCGGACGGCGGCGGAAGGTGAGGAGTTCTTTCGCGCCTTCTTCGGAGACCGTGCCGGCGATGAAGTCGCCATCGCCTTTTTTCATCTCCTTCACCTTGCCGAGCAGGTCGCCGAGGAAATCGGCCGGTGTCTTGGTGCCGAGCAGGAATCGGCCGGCCATGAGGCTGCGGTTGGAGCCGGTGCCCGCTGCGCCGCCCCGGGCGGGCACGGGCAGCTCAGCGGCGGTTTTCCAGCCTTCCTCGGTTTTCACCACGCCGTTGGTGCTCTTGAGGACCACCTCGGTGGTTTGATCGTTGTTCTGCTGGGTGAGGAAAGTGAAACCGTTTTTCTCGGTGCGGCCGGTGGTGGGGCCGGCGTTGAACTGCGCGCCGGGCGATTTGACGGTGGAGACCCAGGTGTAGTTCGGTTTGTCGGCGAGGGTTTTGATGGCGGCTTTCACGTCATCAATTGGCTCCGCGGCCAGGAGCGGCAGCGCGCAGAAGGTGGTCAGGATGGGCAGCAGGATTTTTTTCATGGGATAGTTGGTGGTGGGAAGAGCAGGGGAGCGGTGACTGGAACCTACTGGATGGCGCGGCGCACGTTCTGGAGCAACTGGAGGAGGCCATTCCCGCCACGGAATCCGCGGCCACGGCCGGGCGGCGGCGGGGTCAAGTTCCGGCTCAGGCTGTCACCGAGTTGGCTCTGATTCAGGGCACCGGTCTGGTCGGCATCGGCCAATTTGAACCAGTTCGCAAAGCCGTTAGTGTATTCTGTTTTGCTGACAATGCCGCTCTGGTTGCCGTCGAGCGCGTTCATGAAAGCGCCTCCCAAAACCGGGCCTGGGCCGGGAGCTCCGGGCGGGGCATCACCTTCCGGCGGTGCGAACTTGCTTTCCACGCCGGCCTGCATTTCCTGGCCGGTCAGCGCGCCGGATTTTGTTTTGTCCCATTCGGTGAACCATTTTTCGCCGAGCGCGAGAAATTCCAACAGGCTCAGTTTGGCGTCGCGGTTCTGGTCGCCGTCGCGAAAAAACACTGGTGCGAGCACCAGGCCGGGTATGGCCGGCGCCATTTGCTCCGGTCGCGCGCCTGGCCCGGGCTGATCGCCGCGCGGTTGGCCCATACCCATGCCGCGCAGCACGGCCAAGCCTTCGCTTTTGCCAGCGAGTTGGTCGGTGATGGATTGCGCACGCACGGTCACGAATGGCTTGACCGGCTTGTTCAAATCAAACGCCGGCACCGCGCCGCCGCCGCCACCACGACCGCCGCGTCCGCCACCACGACCGCCCCGTCCGTTCGCGACGGTTTCGCCGGCCACGACTTTGTCGAACTGCGTCAGCTTGTCGGCGGATTCTTCCTCCACCGCGTCGCGGAGGGCGGCGGCGAGTTCGTCCACCTGCTTGTGAAAACGCTCCGGCCGAAAAAGCGATTTACTGAATTCTTCCAGCCGCGCGCGATAGGCTTTCTGAAACGCCTCGACCTTGAAGACCCGGTCGAGGAAGCGGTTCTCGCCCGGCCACGGCTTTTTGATGCTCAGTTGTTCGCGCTGTTCCTGCGTGCCCACCATCGTGAACTGTCCGAACGAGTGGTCCAGATCCCAGGGGATGAATTGAAACTTGTTCGACTGCGGATGGAGATAAACGTAGAAGTTTTGTCCGTTGTCCAAAAGGCTGTCGAAGGTGCTCAGATAAACCGTCACCGCCATGAAGCGCGCGAAAGCCTCAAGATCGAGGAAGCCGCCCAGCTCCGCCGCGAACTTCGCGTCGCCCGCGTTGGACACCAGCTTGCCGAAGTCGATCACGCGCTGATGCTGGGCTGCTGTGAGATCGGTTTTCGCGTCGTAGATTTGCTGGTACTTCTCCCAGTCGTCGCCGAGATAACTGAACAGCTCGCGCGTGACCGGCTTGAAGATCGCGCCCTGCTTCGTGCCGAACCGGTCCTGGGCGAAAGCGTTGTCCACGCACTCCATCAGTGAGTAGAGGCCAAGGTAGGTGCGATCATGGACGCCGGACACGGTCAGATAAACCTTGGCGTAGGCGTTGCGCGGGGCGGGGACCCCGGCCTCACGGTAGAGCCGGTAGGACAACGACTCGTTCATCCAGCTCGGATCGGCGACGTTGTTGTGAAAATTCAGTTTGGAAATTTCCGCCAGCTTCTGGCCCTGGACGAAGCCGTTCAAGTCCGCCTTGAGCGGGCGTTTCAAGCTGCCCTGTGACCGCATGTAGGTGCCGTTGCCCTTGTAGCGCGCGGCGACGTTGGTGAAGCGCCGGCCGGCGAATTCGAGATCAGCGTGGACGTAATCGAACTCCAAGCCGCGCGCCGCCGCCAGACCGTTGCGTCCGCCTTCCGGCCCCAGCAATCTGATGCCGCCCGCTTCGCCCGGGCCGCGTCCGCCAGCACCACGGCCGCCCGTTTGCGACGGCTCCATCGCCTTCCATTGATCCTTTGTGAAAGTGAAGTGCGCCGTCCACACGTTGGTGGCGCCATACAGTTCGTTCGTCTTCAGGGCGGGTTTTTTGGGGGCGTCCGCGGCGGGGAGGAGGATCGCGCCGAAAATGATCGCCACGGCAAAAGTCA
The DNA here is from genome assembly GCA_947502425.1 of Verrucomicrobiales bacterium. GTDB lineage: Bacteria > Verrucomicrobiota > Verrucomicrobiia > Limisphaerales > SIBH01 > SIBH01. Next base: position 2,084 of record CANMZY010000100.1, on the reverse strand, counting down.
TGATCACCACACGAAAAGCGCCGCCCGGTTGGCGGGGGATCTGGGGCAGAACTGCGGGTGACTCATTCAACATGCACATAACATGACCTTTCCCGGACGCAAATGGTTACAACTTGGCCACAATTAACCACCGGGCGCGGCCCCGGCAGCAGCCGTACCGATCAACCGCCGATCTGCGCGGTGTAATCCGCCGGACTGAGCAGCACGGACAACTCGGCGGGATTCGCCAGCCTGATCTGATAAAACCAGCCGTCGCCGTAGGGCTGGTCGTTTACGAGCGAGGGCTGGCTGGAGAGTTTCTCGTTCACCGCGATGACTTCGCCGGAGACGGGCGAGTAAATATCGCTGGCGGTCTTGACCGACTCGACCACGGCGCAGGCCTCGCCGGCCCTGAGCTGCCGGCCGGCGGCGGGCGTCTCGACGAATACGATGTCCGTCAGCTCGTGCTGCGCATGGTCGGTGATGCCCACGGTGGCGACGCCGCCGGCGACGCGCACCCATTCGTGAGACTTGGCGTATTTCAGATCAGCAGGGACTTTTGTGCTCATAAATTTCGCGGAGATTCTTGCCCGGCCCGCGCGCCGAAAGCCAACGAAAATTTTCGCGGGCGTTGGCGGCGCCACTGATTCCGTCGTGAAAATCCCCTCCACCCGCCGCCGGCCGTGCGGGACAAGCCGAAAGTGGCGCGGGCGCGGGCAGTGTTGGGCGTAGCGGCGAGCATCCTGCTTGGCGTAGAGGGCGTGCGTCCCGCCGCCCGGATAAAACGCAGCGAAGTCCACAAGGTGTTGTGCATGTCACATGGCCGATCCGCTCCGCACCCCCATCCGCCGGGCGGGACGCGCCCGTTCCACGGCCGGTAGGATGCCCGCCGCTCCGGGGCTTGCCACCGGCCAGCGCGATTAGTCCAACTGGAGGATGCGGTAGAAGCGCTGGGGATGAGCGCTGATGTGGTCGATGACGGTGATGGTGGAGGTCAAGGCTTGCTGCGCGGGGGTAAGTTCGGTCCACAGGAGGTCGTTGAGGTCGTTCTTATACTCGACGCGGTAGCTTCGACCCACCGTGACGGCTAGGGTGAACGAGAGGTCGCCGTTGGGCGCGTGGCTAAGTCCACCCAAGAGGAGGGGCATCCGCACGACGAGCTGGAAGGTGCGGCTGGCATTGAGGGTGAGGGGGCCGTTGTCGGTCGCGCGCAGGGTCAGGGTGTTGGTGCTCGGAAACTGGAGCGGGGTGGGGGTCCACAGGAACTGGCCGGTGGAGGAGTCAAGGGTCGCGCCCGCCGGTGCGCCGAGGTCGAGCGAGTAAGTGAGGGTCTGGGGCGGCAAATCGAGGTCGGTGGCGCTCGCGATAAACTTGTAGGGCAGGCCCACGAAGGCGACACCGCTCGAGATGGGGTTTAGGAGTGGCGGACGGTTGAGCGGAGGCGAGTTGGTGGCCCGCGGGGTCGGGCTGAGGAGGAAGTAACTCGCGCCCGGACCGTCGGGGAAGCGGCCTTGGGTGACATCGGGGAGCTGTTGAGTGAAGGTGAGGGCGTCGATGAGCGTGCCGTTCGGGGAGTAAAGCGCGATGGTTTCTCCCGCCTGCATAAGCTTAAAACTGACGTGGAGATCGAGCTGGTTGGTGTGATTGAGGCCCGGCTCACCGTCGGCCCAGACGAGGAGGAAGCCATGTGCGGAGATGCTGATGCCCTCGGGAATCTGGAACTGGAGTGGGTTGGCCAGGTTGTCCGTGAGGTAATAGCCGCCCAGTTGCGCGGGGGCGTCGCCAGGGTTGTAGAGTTCGAACCAATCGTCGTATTTGTTGCCGTTGGCAGTGTTGAGGAGGGTGTGGGTGTTAGCGGCCATCCACTCGTTGAGGTGGATGACCAGCGGGGCGGCGAGGTTGCGGTTGGTTCCGCGCGGGGTGGGCTGGTAAAATGGCTGGCGGTAAAAGGGTTGGGCATCGGGGAAGTCGCCGTAGGAGTAGTTGGGCGGGAGTACGGAGTAGTTAAGGTAGTCCATGACGCGGGGCAGGGTGTTGGTAGCCGACCCGCCGCCGCCTGCGGACTGCACGACCAGTTCGGTGTAGCCGACGTAGATGACTGGAGT
>CANMZY010000099.1:0-9827 GCA_947502425.1 Verrucomicrobiales bacterium | reverse complement strand
TTCTTCGGCAGCGGGTCCCGCCCTTTCTCCGCAAAGCCGTCGATCAGTTCGTTGATCTGCTTCTTCGCGTCCGGATGATATTTGTGCGCCGTCTGCGGGCCGATGATGTGCGTCAGTTTTATCCCGGCTTTTTCAAACGCCCCGGCCATCACATCGGCGGCCTGCTTCTGCCGGTCAATCTCGCCGCTGTAGGCCACCGTGGGCAGATGGCGGAAATTCTCCACCCAGTCTGGCGAGTCGTGCAGCCGCCAGAGCTTTTGTTCCCACCACGGCGGCGCGAGCTTTTCGTTCTGGAACACTTTTAGGAAATCCGCCGTCTCGCTGAACCCCGCGCCCGGCGCGACCGCCGCCCACCGCCCGGCGTGATGCGACGCGAAATGCCACGCGCTCGCGCCTCCCAGCGAGAACCCGCGCACGACGATGCGGTTCTGATCCACGGGATAATCGTGCTGGAGCCATTCCATCGCCTCAAACGTGTCCGTCTCGCCGGCGAAGCGTGAGCCGTTGCAATAGCGGCCGTAAGGATGCAGCACGATGGCGTTGGGCGGAGCGAACTCGCCGAGGTTCTTCGGATTGTTCCGCTGCTGAATGAAGTCGAGTTCCGAAAGCGTTTCGCCGCGGCCGTGGAACCAGATGTCCAGGCGCGACGGCTGGCGTCCCGTGGCCGGCACGCCCGGCGGGATGACGAGTCCATACGGCTGCACCGAGCCGTCGATGCGCGACAGATAACCGCGCACGACCGCGCCGGTGGCCGTGAGCCACGGCGCATGGCCGGCGCGCAACGCGGCGGCGCGGGCGTGGCCTTCCAGGAGCAGCGCGCGGCCGGACTTGAACTGGTTCGTGTTGAAAAACTCGTCGTAGCGGAGCGCCCAATCGACGGCCTTGTGAAAAATTTCAACGTCGGGCAGCAGGCGAAGCCGGTCGGGCCTGGCCCCGAGTTCGGTGCGGAGCTTCGCGATGTCTGCGCCGAGCGACTTCGCGCCATCCGTGAGTTCCTTACGAACGTCGGCGGGGACGGCAACGCCGGGCGGCGGGACGCGGCGGACTTTATCGGCCAGGTTGTCCGCCGGCCCGTCGGCCCGCGCAGCAATGATGGAAATGAGCAGCAGGCTGAGGAGATGGCGCATAAATTATGAGAGTGCGCGGCAAGTGGAAACCAAACCGTGCCGACTGACAAGCGCGCCCGCGCCCGGACCGCCGAACTGTTTGCCACGGCAAGCAATTCGTGTAGAGTCCACCACAGACAATCAATTCGATGAAACCGATTCTGCGCCCGTCGTTCCTGCCTCTGCCAGCCCCAGCCGCCGCCCGCCTTTTGCCGATCATGGTCGCTCTGTCGATTTCCGTCGCCGCCGTCCAGCTCCACGCCGCCGCTTCCAACAGTGTCGCCCGCGTCTGGAACGAGCGCGCGCTCGCGGCCATCCGTGCGGACACGCCGCATCCGCCCGCACAGGCGCGCAATCTGTTCAGCCTTTCCGTCTGCATTTACGACGCCTGGGCGGCCTATGACACGAACGGTGCGGTGGGTTACGTCTATCACGGCAAACACACCGCCGCCGACGTGGCGGCGGCGCGGCGCGAAGCGATCAGCTACGCGGCTTGGCGGATTCTCCGGGAGCGCCACGCGTATTCGAAAACCATCACCAACTCGCTCGCGGCGGACGACGCCCAGATGGCCGCGCTCGGCTACAGCACCAACAACGTCTCCCGCGACACGGCCACCCCGGCGGGTGTGGGCAACTTGATCTTCGACACCGTCTCGGCCTGGTTCATCAACGACGGGGCGCGGCAGGCCGAAGGAACCCAGGCCGCTCCCTACCCGGACTATCCCGTGGGCCAGGGCGGCTACGTCTATACGAATCTTTATCCGCTGGCCACCGACCGGGCCGGCATCACCGACGACGGCTACCTCGACGGCCAGGGTTTTCCGGGGACGATCCTTGACGTCAATCACTGGCAGCGGCTGCTGATCGTCAATGCGGTGGATCAAAACGGTTTTCCCGCCGGCTCGCTCCAGTCGTATCTCGGCGCGCAATGGCTGGGCGTGCGGCCCTTTGCCCTCGCGCGCACCGACGCGACAAAACCGTGGATCGATCCTGGCCCGCCGCCATTCCTCAATGGCGTGGGCAATCTCCTCTTCCGCTCCAACGTGCTGGCCGTGATCCAGCGCAGCAGCGAACTGACGCCGGACGACGGCGTGACGCTGGACATTTCCCCCGCCTCGTTCGGCAACAATCCCCTCGGCACCAGCGACGGCCACGGCTACACGAACAATCCCGTCACCGGCCTGCCCTACGTGACCAACCTCGTGAAGCGCGGCGATTTCGTCCGCGTGCTCGCCGAATTCTGGGCGGACGGCCCCAGCTCCGAAACTCCGCCCGGCCACTGGAATGTGCTCGCGAACCATGTCGCGGATCATCCGCAGACGGTGAAAAAAATCGGCGGCACCGGCGCGGTGATGGATGATCTCGAATGGGACGTGAAGGTTTACTTCGCCCTCAACGCCGCCGTCCACGAAGCCGGCTGCGCGGCGTGGTCGCTCAAGCGTTATTACGATGGCTGGCGGCCGATGAGCGCGATCCGCTACCAGGGCGGGAAAGGACAGTCGAGCAATCCCGGCCTGCCGTCCTATCACACCAACGGCCTGCCGCTGGTGACGAACCTCATCGAACTGGTCACGGTCGCCTCGCTGGTCTCGGGACGGCACGCGGGTTTGACCTTGAACAAGATTGCCATCCTCTCCTGGCCGGGCCAGCCGTTGAATCCCGTCACGACCTATCAGGGCGTGAAGTGGATGCATGCCGACACCTGGGTGCCGTATCAGCGGACGAACTTTGTCACGCCGGCCTTCCCCGGTTACGTCTCGGGTCACAGCACCTTCAGCCGGGCGGCGGCGGAGGTGCTCACGGCCCTGACCGGCACGCCGTTTTTTCCGGGCGGCCTGGCCACCTACACGGCTCCGGCCAACACCGGTCTCGGATTTGAACGCGGGCCGAGTCAGACGCTCACCTTGCAATGGGCCACCTACTACGATGCCGCCGACCAGGCCGGCCTCTCGCGCATCTGGGGCGGCATCCATCCGCCGGTGGATGATTTCGCCGGCCGCCAGGTCGGCGCGCAATGCGGCCAGGGCGCCTGGTCGTTGGCCCGGAGATATTGGGACGGCTCCGTCACCAACACGCCGATCACGATCACCCGGCTCAATCCCACCCAGTATGAATTGCGCTATGACACGGTGCGGGGGCTTGCCTACCAACTGCGGTCCGCCGCCGGGATCACGCAGTCCTTCACGAACGACGCGCCCGCCATCAGCCAGCCGTTCGAGGCCTTGACCGTCCGGCGGACCAACACGTTCAACGGCCCGATGAAATTTCATCACGCCCTCGGCACACTGCCACCGCCCCCCGCGCCGTAGCCATGCGTGAATGCGTGATGTGGAGGTGGTCGCCGGGCCGCTTCGATTCCCCTACTTCTTCGTCTTCACCGTCACGCCATCCCAGTCCGGACCGGGCGGACTGGCGGCCAGCTCGGCGCAGCGTTCCAGATAAATTTTGCCAAGCGAATCGTCCGGCTGCGCTTGCAACACCTCCTGGAAGGAGGCCGCGGCCGCGGCGAATTGCCGACAGCGATAGCACCGCACTCCCTCCTCGTGACGCGCGAGCCAACCGGGTTCCGCTTCGCCGGGGTGGCGTTCACCGAGGACGGTGAAGGTGTCCACCGGTTTCGTTTTCCCTTTCACCCGGATCCAATCCACGGTGCGCAGAAGAAATTTTCCGCGCACCAGCGGGGCCATGCTTTCGCCGAGCAGCAGTTCGAGGTGGTATTCCTTGGTCTGCCCTTCGAGACGCGAGGCGAGGTTGACCGCGTCGCCGATGACGGAGACCTCCATTTTTTCCTCGCAGCCGAGATTGCCGACGATGACCTCGCCGTGGTTGACGCCGATGCCGAAGGCCAGCTCGGGCAGGCCGCGCTTTTTCCAGCCCGCATTCAGTTTCACCAGACTGCGCCGCATGGCCAGGGCGGCGGTCACGGCGTCTTCCGCGTCACCGGCCGGCCCGCGCGAAACGATGTTGCCCCAGACGGCCATGACCGCGTCGCCGATGAACTTGTCGAGCGAGCCGCGGCTGGCGAAGACGGTCTCGACCATGGCCTCAAAATACTCGTTGAGCTGCTGGACGAGCTGCGCGGCGTCCGCGCCCTCGGTCATCGTGGTGAAGTTACGCACGTCCGAGAACAGGATCGCCACCGGCCGGCGCACGCCGGTGAGGGAGTTGAGAAAAGTGGCCGGATTGTCGAGCAGTTCGCGGGCGACATCCCGGGAGATGTAGCGCTCCAGCAGCCGGCGGACGCGCATTTTTTCCAGCCGCTCCACCGCGAAATCGAGCCCGAAGATGAGCAAGCTGATGGCGAGCAGCACCAGCAGCGGGCCGACCGCCGGGAGGAGCAACTGGGAGTGGTTGAACAAAAGCAGGCCGAGCACCCAATAGCACGCGGCCAGCAGCAGTACGAGCACGAGCCGCCGCAACGTTTGCCGGAAGGAAAACGCCAGCACCCATGCCAGCAGGCCCGCCGCCGCGATCAGGCCGAGCTGGCCGCGCCCGGAAATCTCCCGCAAAAATTCCCCCTGCAAGGCCGCGCCGATGATGTTGAGGTGAATCTCCGGCCCGAGCATCTGCGGGGTGGGATACTGGAAAGGCGTGGCGTGCCGGTCCTGAAAAATGTTCGCCGCCGGGCCGATGACCACGATCTTGCCCCGGAAAAATTCACCGCCCTGGAAATTATTCGTCCACAGGCCGGCCAGGAAAATTTCGTGGAGCGGCACCGGCTTGTAGCCGAAGCCGGGGGCGCGGGTGTAGCGGAACCGCCGGGGTTCATCCCCCGGCGGGATCGCGTCCGCACGTCCGAACTGGCGGAGGGCGCGGGCCGCGAGCGATTCGGCGGTCACGCCCGGCGGCAGCACGCTGCCCGGACGGTCGCCCGAGTCGCGAAAGTTCGCGCGGCGGATGACCTCGTCGAAGTCCGACCAGAGATTCACAAAACCGACGCGCCGATCCTGCATCACATGGTCGGTGGCGGGCGCGGGCAGTACGGTGGACGTGGGCAGGAGGAGGGTCTGGGATTTCTGGAGGAACTGGGAAAAGTCATTTTGCAGGCCGACGAAATTGGCCCCGATCACGACGCGGTCCTGGTGTTTCTCCAGCGTCCGGCGCAACACGTCATCCCCCGGGCCGGGCGCGCCGAAGAGCAGGTCGATCACGATCACCTTCGCGCCCGCCTGCGCGAGTCGCTCAATGGTCGCGGCCCAGACGGCGCGCGACCAGGGGAAACTGCCTCCGAGCATTTTCAACACGGGATCGGCCTCCATCTCGTCCTCACCGAGATCGTCCGCGTAGCTGGTCTTGGTGATGCCGAGAAAAACCAACCGGGGATCTACCGGCGGCTTGCGGCCCTGGCGCATGAGAAAATCCTGCGCGTCCAGCTCCGCCTTGAGCAGCGGATCGAAGCCCTGCCCCTGGAGCGCGAGGACGAGGGCGGTCACGCCGGCGGCGAGGGCGGCGGAAATCCAGAGGCGTTTGGCGCCGGAGGTCATGGCGGAATTCTTTCCGACGCGCGGAGCCGGGGCAATGCAGAACTGCGGGAAAATCCACGGGGGCCGCTTCATCTCCCTCGTTGTCATTTTCCGTTTCTGGCCTAGGTTTTGCCCAGACCGGAATCTCACCAGCCAGGCGATTTCGGGCGGAAAGGAACCGTGAAACATAGTGATCGAATCAAAACATGGACGGAAACGCACTCGGATCTCTTTATCGACTTGGTGCGCATTTATCTGGGGACCGGTTTATTCGTCAAAGCGATCTGGTTCATGACGACCGGGATGACCTGATGAACATCATCGAAAGATCGGACAACCTCTGGTTCGCGCCGGCGGCGATGGTCCATTACGTGATCATGGCCCATCTGGCCGGAGGGTTTTGCTGGCCATCGGCCTGCTGACCCGGGTGGCGGCGCTCTTCCAGATTCCCATCCTGCTCGGCGCGGTCTTCTCCGTGTCCCTGCCGCAGATGTTGACGCTGGAGCCGAGGCAGAACCTGGAGTTCGCGGCGCTGGTGTTGTTCCCGACGGTGCTGGTCGCCGTGCGCGGGGCGGGCCGGTGCTCGCTGGATTATTACCTCTCGGTCCATGGCCCCGACCGGCCGGTCGTGCCGGACGCGGCGCACGCAGATTCTTGCTGCGCCGTTTCGGGGTGGCTCAGGCGGTCCGGGTCAACCGCGCGACATACGCGCCGTCCACGCCGTCGGTGAAGGGGAGCAGTTGCCGCTCGTGTTGCAACTGGAATGGCGCGTTCTCGGAAAGGAACGTCTTCACCACCTCGCCGTTCTCCTCCGGTTCGAGGCTGCAGGTGCTGTAAACGAGGGTGCCGCCCGGCAGCAACTGCGCGGCGGCGGCGCGGAGCAGTTCCAGTTGGGCCGAGCGCAACCGCTTGATTTCCTCCGGCCGCAGCCGCCAGCGCAGATCGACGCGGCGGCGCATCACGCCCGTGTTGGAGCAGGGGACATCCACGAGGATGCGGTTGAACTCCGGCGGCCGGCTGGCGGATTCCGAACTCATGGCTGTCTCGACACACGTCACGCCGAGGCGGGCGCAGTTTTCCTGGATGAGCTTCAGGCGGTCGGGGGCGTGGTCGCGGGCAATGAGGCGGCCCTGGTTCTTCATCAACTGCGCGATGAAGGTGGTCTTGCCGCCGGGCGCGGCGCAGAGGTCGAGCACCTGGTCGCCGGGCCGCGGGTCGAGTTCCCGCACCGCCAGGAGCGTGCCGGGATCCTGGAGGTAAAAGAGTCCCTGCAGAAAACTCGGCAGGCTGGCGAGCGGCGGGTGGGACTTGAGTTCGAAAATCAAGTTCTCGCCGGTCCAGTCCCGCTGGAAGAAGAAGCTGTCCACGCTCTCGTCGCGCCATTGCGCCAGGAGCTGGCCGGCGTCGGTCTGGAGCGTGTTTAGGCGGGCGTAGGTTTTGGGCGGTGTGTTGTTCCATTCGAGGAGGGGCCGGAGATTTTCCGCGCGCCAGCGACCAGCCCAGCGTTCGCACAGCCATTGGGGATGCGAATAGCCGAGGGCGGGGTCTTCGGCTTTGAGCTGTTGCAGCTTTTGTTCGGTGGCTGCGCGTTCACGCAGAGACCCGCGGAGGACGGCGTTGATGAAGCCGGACTGCGGGCCGAGGCCGAGGCGTTTGGCGATCTCGACGGTCTCGTGGACGGCGGCGTGGTCAGGGATGCGGTCGAGCCAGAACATCTGGTATAGGCCGAGGCGGAGGAGGATTTGCAGGGAGATTTTTTGCGCGCGGCCCTCGGTTTTTTGCGCGATGAGCCAGTCGAGCGTGGCCTGCCAGCGGACGACGCCGAAGGTGAGCTCCTGCACGAGGCCGCGGTCGACGGGCGCGAGCGGGGCGCGGGCCAGGGCGTCGTCGAGCAGGTTTTCCACGTAATCCAGGCCTGTCGCATGGCGTTGCAGCAGTCTGACCGCTATTTCTCTTGGTTTTTCAACAGGCACGTCCTAATAATGTCAATCGCTCGATAGCGTGCGAGAATTTAATAAAATTATGAGAGAAGAGTTCGAAAAACTGGTGGCGGCCGGCAAGCTAAACCACAAGCATCTGGAACAGTTGGTGACGTTGACGGACAGCGGGTATTGCGAGCATCGTAGTTGGGGCTTTGGAAAAATCACCACGGTGGACACGGTTTTCGCCCGCTTCACGATTGATTTCCAGTCGAAGGCCGGCCACACGATGGATCTGGGTTTCGCCGCCGAATCGCTCAAGCCGATTCCGGCCGACCACATTCTCGCGCGGAAAGTTTCCGATCTCGAAGGGCTGCGCCAGACGGCGGCGCTGCATCATCTGGACCTGATCAAGCTCGTGCTGCAAAGCTACGGCGGCCTTGCGACCATCGACCAGATTCAGAAGGTGCTCGTGCCGGATGTCATCCGCGACGACTGGAAGAAATGGTGGGAGGCGGCCAAGAAGGAACTCAAGAAGGACGGGCACTTCCAGGTGCCCCTGAAAAAAACCGAGCCAATCATCTATCAGCACAAGGAAACGTCGCTCCAGGAGCGGCTCCTCAGTGAATTCCGCGCGGTCAAGGGCCTGAAAGCCCGCGCGCTTTCGGCGGGCGAGGTGCTGAAGAACATGGCCGACCTTAAGGACAAGGCCGGCGCGGCGGGCGAAATCATCACCGCGCTGAACGCGGAGATCGCCTCGCATCTGCGCAACCAGCCCGCCGTGGCGCTGGAGGCGATTTTTGCGCGCGACGATTTGCGCGAGGCGTCCGGCGTGCCGGCGACGGAGGGCGAACTGACCGACGCCGCGATCTGGGCGCAGGACGTGCGGCTCGGCCAGTTCCTCGATCAACTGCCCGCCGCCCGGCATCGCCGCGCGCTGCAATCGTTCAAGGCATCCACCCCGCTCTGGCATGAGGTGGTGCGTGCCACGCTGAACGTCGTTCCCGCCAAGCTGTGCGGCGAGTGCGCGAACCTGTTGATCAATGAGAACAAGCTGGAACTCCTCAAGGACACGCTGGCCCGGCTCGTCAGCCAGCACAGCGCCAGCAGCGAACTGCTCCTCTGGCTGGCCAAGGAACGTTCCGACAGCTTTGCGGACATCCTCGGCCCGGAAGTCTTCCGCGCCATGCTCACCGCCATGGAGCGCGACCAGTTCAATGAAAAGAAATCCAACCGCCTGCGCGATTTCATCCTCGACGACCAGAGCCTGCTCGTCGAACTGATCGGCTCGGCAGATCTCGACGTGATCAAAGACCTGACCCGCGCGCTCCAGCTTTCGCCGTGTTTCGACGACATGGACAAGCGCTCGCTCCTGGCGCGGATCGTGAAGAGCTATCCCGCCGTGCAGTCGCTCATTTCCGGCGAGCAGACCCGGCAGGAGAGCAACCTGATCGTCTCGTGGTCGAGCCTCGAGCGGCGCAAAAACGAATACACCGAAGTGGTTCAGAAAAAAATCCCGGCCAACTCCAAGGAAATCGCCATCGCCCGCAGCTACGGCGACCTGCGCGAGAACCACGAATACAAGGCGGCCAAGGAAATGCAGAAAATCCTCATGCGCCGCAAATCCGAGCTGGAGGCCCAGTTGGTCCGCGCCCGCGGCACGGATTTCGCCAACCCCAAGACCGACGTGGCCAGCATCGGCACCCGGGTGCGGGTCACCGACCTGGACTCGAAGCAGGTGGAAAACTTCTCGATCCTCGGCGCCTGGGATTCCGATCCCGAACAGGGCGTCATCAGCTATCTCACCCCGGTGGCGCAGTCGCTCCTCAATCACAAGCCCGGCGAGGAAGTCCAGTATGAGATGGAGGGAGCCGTCAAACGTTACCGCCTCGAGGCGGTCGAAGCCTGCCCGCCGGTGGCCGCTCCGGCTGATTCCAAGTAGCGGCGACGCCCTCGTCGCCGCCGGGTGCAGGCAGCGCCCTCGCCGCCTGTTCCCCGGCCATGTCCCGTTCCGCTGCCGGGGTTCGTCCCCGCCATTTCCTGGTTAAGCACCGCGCCCATTCTTCCCCTAAACAACTTGGCTGGTCCGCTTTCGAGCGGCCGGTCGAATTGCAACGCTGGAATTATGGGTCAAACAACCAACGCGCCGCGCCACAAAAATTCTGCTCGTCGATGACGATCAGGATTTTCTGAACATTTATTTTGAGACCCTCAAGCGCGTGCCGGATTCTCCGGAAATTTTCTCGGCCGCGCCCGGCGCCCGCGCCCTGGCCATGCTCGAATCCGAGGCTTTCAACCTGCTCATCGTGGATCTGAACATGCCGAAAATGGACGGCCTG
>CANMZY010000098.1:0-9830 GCA_947502425.1 Verrucomicrobiales bacterium | reverse complement strand
TGACATCGCTGGGGCGAAACCATTTGTCGCCCTTGCCTTCAACGACGTTGAGCATGGTGGCCTGGTAGCCGGCCCCGTCCTTCGTCACCGGATAGGCACGCACGATGTTGGGACCGGCATCGCAGTGGATGAGTTGGCCTTGAAAGCTGGGCGGGAGCAATGCGCCCTCATAGACACTGATGCCGGTGGGTGAGCCGCCGCCGGTGTTGAGCAGATTCGGAATGACGCCCGGGTCGTGCTGATACCACTGGTAAAGAATCTTGGTTTCATCCTTGGCGCCTTTGGTCCGGGCCTTGTTCCAGTTGGCGCCCCAGCCCGCGCCGGTGATTTCATGGGTGTAACCGAAGTTGCCGAATTCCATCACGTAGTTGATGCGAACGCCCTTATTGCCGTCATCATCGTTGTCGCTCTGCCAGAGAGTGCCGAAGGAATCGACCGTGACCATCCAGTTGTTGCGGAAATTCCAGCCCAGTGTTTCAAACTCGGTGCCATCCACGTTGCAGCGGAAAACCATGCCCTGACGGTAGGGTTTCCCGTGTGTTTTTACTTCGAGTCCGGCCTTGTCCACGATCAGCTTGCCGTCCTTGTCCTTAATCTGGCCGCCGGAATTGCCAAAGTTGAAATACAGCTTGCCGTCCGGCCCCATCATGACTTGGTGAATGCCGTGATCGTGCTGGGTGCCGGAGATGCCGCTGAAGAGCACGGTCTTTTCATCGGCCTGATCGTCGCCGTCCTTATCGGTGAGGACGATGACCTTGTCGCCGATGCTGACAATGACGCGGGTGTTCTTGCCATCGGGCTGGGCGAAGACGGTGACGCCGTGCGGAGAAAGAAAATCCTTGTCCTGGTAAAATGTTTTGGCGTCGTCGGCTTTGCCGTCGCCGTTCTTGTCTTCGATGATGACAATGCGATCACCCTCGGGGCGGGTGCCCCTGCGCCCGCGGTAATTCACGATTTCCGCTACCCAGACGCGGCCCTTGTGATCAATGTCGATGTTGGATGGATTCTTGAGCATCGGCTCGGCGGCGAAGAGTTCGACTTGCAAATCTTCGTGAACGACCAGGCCGGCGAGTGATTCCTCCGGTGACTTGCCGACGGCCGGGGCGGGGGCCAGCTTCCAAGACGTTACCTCATACTGGCCGTCGAGTTTGTGCCATACGACCGCATTAGCCCCCCGGGTTGCGCCATTCAGTTTGACCTTGAGCGTGAGCCGGTAGTTTTTTCCGGCAACGACCTGCTGTTCGGCCTTGTCAAGACTCTGGAACACGAGCTTCGGTTCTTGGGCCCCGACGGCGAATTTTGCGGCCGCCAGCGCCTGTTCATCAGTGGCGGCAACCGGAGTGTAGCCGCCCGGCACTTGCGCCACGCCCTTGGGGGCGGAGGCGGCGATGGCAAGCAGGGTGAAGGCAAGGATGCGGAGGATTTGGTGTTTCATAAATGGTTTGGGTTGCGGGGGAAAATCAAGAATGCTCAATGGCGAATTACTTTCGTTATTTCCTGCCCTTGGGATCAAGGTTCTCTTTCATCTGCTCAGGAGTGGCGGTGGCTTCGACGCCGTTCTTCGGCACATCGGCCTTGGCGATCCAGAGCAGGGCATTGAGGACGGCTTTGAGCTGGCTGGGATTGCCCCAGTTGGCGTGGGTGTGGCCGCCGGTGAAGCCGAAGCCGCGCCCGCCGTCGGGCCGCTCAAAGACCCACATCATGGTCTCATCGCGGCCGCTGGCCTCGATGATGTGTGGATAGGGGCCGGGGGGATAAACGTACTTGCCCTTGCGCACCGCGTCACTGGGTGGGGCGCTGAGGATCGGCGTGAGGCCCTGCTTCTTCTCCGTCCAGCGCATGTTGAAATACCATTCGTCCCGGTTGCTGAACGGCTGCACGCCGCGCGCGACGGGATGGTCGGGGAACTTTTTGTATTCGGGCGACCACATCGGGTTGCAGGAGTATTGATGCTCGTAGTAGCCGCCGATCCATTCGAGGAACTCCGCCCCGCCCTTGTCCTTGGGAATTTCCACGCCGTAATGCGCGAAGCCGATGCCGACGCCTTTCTTGGCGAGAGCGTTGAGAATCTTCGTGTGATCGCCCTGGATCGCCGGATGTCCGCCGCCGCCATCCGCGTAGATCAAGACGGCATCCGCACCCTCAAACGCGTCGGCCACCTTGGGCCAGCCGTTTGAGTGGACGACCGAGGTGATGCCCGGCTGCCGGTCGAGAAAGGATTTGAAAAGCAGGCAGCCGGCGCGGAACTCGTGGTCGCCGGGTCCGTGGCTTTGCCGGCCGGCGATGAGGACGATTTTTTTCTCAGCCGCCGCCGCGGACCAGATCGTGCCGGCGATGAGCGCGAGGGAGAAAAGGAGGTGTTTCATTTTCCGGTGGTGGGGCTGATGAAGGTTTTGATTTTCGGCGGAGGAGCGATCACGGCCTTGGTTTGTTCTGGCCTTTGTTATCCATGTTGAGGAGCAACTGTTCCGGGGTGACGGCGCAATTGACGCCGCCGGCCGGGACTTCCACCTTGGCGATCCAGAGCAGGGCGTTGAGAATCAGTTTACGCTGTTCGTCATTGGCCCAGCCCTTGTGAAAATGTCCGCCGGTGAAGCCGAAGCCGCGTCCGCCGTCCGGCCGCTCGATGACCCACATGACGTGCTCCGGCTCGCCCTTGTGCTTCTGCACTTCGGGGTTGCCGCCATGGGGACTGTTCGCTCCGTCACGACCCCGGGTGCTGTCCGGCGGCGTGGCGGTCAGGATGGGGGTGACGTTCTTCATGCCTTCCGGGAAGCGCATGTGGTAATACCATTCGTCGCGCGTGGCAAACGGCTTCACGCCGCGGGTCACCGCGTGCGTGGGGAAGTTCGTGAAGCCGGCGGTCCAGTGCGGGTTCACGCTCCAGAAGGTCTCAAAATATCCGCCGGTCCATTCCAGAAATTCCGGCCCGCCCTTGTCCTTGGGCACTTCCACGCCGTAATGACCGGTGCCCAGGCCCACGCCCTTTTTCATCAACCCGCCGATGAGTTTCAACCGGTCCGGGGCGATGAAAGGGTGTCCGCCGCCGCCGTCGGCATAGACGAAGATCGCGTCCGCCCCGTCAAACACGCTCACGTCCTTGGGCCAGCCGTTCGAGACGACCACCGTGGTCACGCC
Organism: Verrucomicrobiales bacterium; assembly: GCA_947502425.1. GTDB lineage: Bacteria > Verrucomicrobiota > Verrucomicrobiia > Limisphaerales > SIBH01 > SIBH01. The sequence continues at coordinate 6,692 of CANMZY010000098.1, read as the reverse complement.
CGGCACCTTGTCCAGGCAGCCTTGCAGCAGCAGGCAGCCGGCGCGGAATTCATGGTCGCCGTGGCCGTGGCTGCGGGAGCCGGCCACGAGGACGATCTTTTTGTCGGCGGCGGGCGCGGTGAAGGCCACCAGCGCGGCCAGGGCAAGGATTACGATTTTTTTCATAACATTGACAAGGAAAAGGGGCAGGAATTGATTCCTGCCCGTGGAATCCAACGGGCGGACGGGCCGTCCGCGCACCGGCTATTTGAGAGTCTTGATGCGGACGTTCTTAAATTGAATCTTCATCGGTGGGCCCGCGTGAATCTGGAAGGCAAGGATGCCGGACAGCGCCTGCTTTTTCGGATCGTTGTCCATGATGTCGGCGGTCAGGTTGCCGTTGATGAAGTGCTGGAGATGGGGGCCTTTGGCGATGATGACAAAATCATTCCAGTCACCCTTCTTGATGGAGTCCTGAATTTCCTTCGAGGACTTTTCGGTCTTGCCGGCGGCTTCCTTCTTGCCATCCTCGCCGAAGACCACCTTGTCGCCCCGGGCGCACATGATGCCGCGGGTCTTGCCTTCCTCGTAGAGGATGCCGGAGTAGGTGTTGCCGACCTCGAAATCGCCCTGATAGCCGTGCACCACAAAATTTCCCTTGTCGAGGCTGCGGTATTGGAGGCCGGAATTGCCCGAGTTACCGGTGAACTTGTAGGAGAAACGAAGCTCAAAATCGCCCACCACGGTGTTGGAGCCATTCGCGTCCTTGGCGATCAGGAAATTGTTGCCCTTGGCCGGATTTTCCGTGGTGGTGGTGCCGGAGATGACTCCGTCTTCGACGATCCAGTGATTACGGCCAGCCCAGCCGGTGAGGTCCTTGCCATTAAACAGGCTCTTGAAACCGGGTTCAACATCCTGCGCCTGGGCGGCGAAGGCGACGAGCAGGGCGGTGGTGGAGGCGGCGATAAATTTCATTTTCATATTTTGATTGGGAGTTCTGACGAACCCCGCCCAGCTTCTATTCTACAATGTTTTCCTCAAAAACTTGATACCCTTGACCGCGATCTCCTCCGTGGTCGGCTCCATGCGCCGCCAGATGGCGGCGGCACGGGCGATGACTTTCACGTCCGTGGTGAACGATTCGATGACCACGTCGCCCGTATATTTAATGTCCTTCAACGCCTTGGCGATCGGCTTCCAGTCGATGTGATCGTTGCCGGGCGTGCCGCGGTCGCTGCCGCAGGCGTGGAAATGGGCCAGGAGCTTGCCCGCCTTCTTGATGGCGGCGGCCTGGTTCTTCTCCTCGATGTTCATGTGGAACGTGTCCAGATGCAGCTTCAAGGCCGGGCTGCCCACGTCCTTGATCATCTTCAAGCCCTGGTCGCAGGTGTTGATGAAGTCCGTCTCGAACCGGTTCAACGGCTCGAGGCAGATGGTGATCCCCTTCTTCTGCGCGTATTTGGCGAGCGTCTTGAGATGCTTCACCACCGTGGCCCATTGCTGCTTATATTCATTGGCGGGGACGGCGTCGGCGCGGCCCACTTCCGAATAGACCGGGCCGATCATCGACGGGCAGCCGAGGATGACCGCCTGATCCACCAGCTTCATCATATAGGTGAGTGCGTTCTGTTGCTGTTCCGGCGTGCCGCGCAAATCGCGTCCGCCGCCCATGCAGGCGCAGACTGAGCCGCAGACCAGGCCGGCCTTGTCGAGCTCGCGCTTCACGTGCGCGGGGTCGATATGCGATGGATCCTCGACGGGAATTTCCACGGTGTCGAACCCCCACTTTTTGAATTTGGGGAACAGTTTGGTGCTCGCGTTGGTGAACGGAGAGGTGAAGAGGAATGAATTGATGCCGATTCTCATAATGAATTTTCGTGAAGGCTAAGGAAATGCGGGGAAGTGTCAAAGGCTTTTCAATGCGCCCATCAGAAATCACCAAGGCTCGTGGTGGCGAGACGGCACGGGGAGACCGGCGAGCTCGTCTGGCCCCTCCAGCACCGCGCCGGAGCCGGCGCTCCTGTCCGCCGTCATCGTTCCAGCCAAAACAGTCTGATCGCCCGCCCGGTGCGGAGGCGGTCATCGAGGTGATGAAAATCGGGTTGTAAAATCGGCCCTCCACCCTGAGCTGTTTCCGGAAAATGACCGGGTGAACAATGGCCGGCCCCTCCGCCTCCATGACGACCGGTTTCCGAAGCGGGAACAAATTGGCAAAAATATCTGTTGTCAACGCCGCGGAATTCCCCTACACATCCTAGGAAACGCACCGATGAGTGCGCGGGTAAACTGTTTTTGCCCGCTAAAAAACGCAGAATACATAACAACAAAAACATCGCTGGAGGAATACAATGATGAAAATTAATAAATGGACATTAGGTTTGGCCGCCCTTGGGCTGGTCAGCATCCCGTCGGCCCTGCAGGCTGAAGAAAAACTGAGCCCGTTGCAAACGGCTCTTTCTTCGACCGTGATCAGCGGCTACATCAACACGTCAATGCACTGGAATCCGGGCACCGGCAACAGCGCCCCCCCGGCCTACTCGTTCAACGGCCAGTCCAAGCAGGACGGTTTCAACCTCAACGTGGTGGACATCACCATCGAGAAGCCGCTGGATGAAGGCACCTGGTCGGCTGGTTACAAAGTCGAACTTTGGATCGGGCCGGATGCGGCTGGTTTCAATTCCGCCACGTCGGCGGGTGGCGATCTCGCCATTAAGCAGGCCTACGTCTCCCTGCGTGTCCCGGTGGGCAACGGGCTCGACCTCAAGGTCGGCACCTTTGACACCATCATCGGCTACGAAGTGGCCAATGCCGGCAGCAACCCGAACTACAGCCGCTCCTATGGCTACACCCTTGAACCGACGCAGCACACCGGTGTCCTCGGCTCCTATCAGGTCAACAAGACCATCGGACTCACGGCGGGAGTTGCCAACACCCGTAACTCTGGCTTGACCACGCGCGCCACCGCTGCGGAGAGCTTCAAGAGCTACATGGGGGCCATCACCCTCACGGCTCCGGACTCGTTCGGTTTCGCCGCCGGTTCATCGCTGTCATTCGGCGTCGTGACCGGCGAAGAGACAGCAGCCTTGAACTCGACCGGCACCAGTTACTACATCGGTGGAACCTTCAACACTCCCGTCAAGGGCTTGAAAGTGGGCGCCTCCTATGACTACCTCCACGTCTACGACCAAGCCGTGAGCCTCGGGAATATTGATTATGCTCAAGCGGAAGCGTTTGCCCTCTACGTGTCGTATCAAGCATCGGAAAAGTTGACCCTCCATGCGCGTGGTGAATACGCCCGTTTAAACCGCAACAACGGCATCACCGGTCAGGACGACCAAGTCCTCGCCATCACCGGCACCGTCCAGTACAACCTCTGGGCCAATGTCATCAGCCGTCTGGAAATCCGCTGGGATCACTCCACGGCCGGCATCGCGGGTCAGACCCATCCGTTCAACGACTCCGACAAGAACGCATTCTTGGTCGCAGCGAACATCATCTACAAGTTCTAATCTAGTTTAGAACATCCAAACCCCTCCTGAGAAAATCGGGAGGGGTTTTTTATTTTTCACCAAGAGCACCGGCCCGCGAAAATGTTCGCCGAAACCTCCGCCCCGTCGCGCCCTGCGCCGTCCTGCGCCAACGGCGCCATTGACTAATTTCCGGTTCTTGCCTATCAACGCGCCGGTATTTCCAAATCCAATTAACGCCGCCAAAACTTATGCCACCCAAAGCCTCCGAAAAAACCGCCGCCGCCGAAACCAAGCTCGCCGAAACCGCCAAACACACCGCCGCCCGCGAGCGCGATCTTGAGGCCGCCATTTCCAGCATCCACAAGGCCTACGGCGATGGGTCCATCATGCGCCTGGGCAGCGCCCATGCGCTCAAGCAGATCGAGGTCATCCCCACCGGCGCGCTCGCCGTCGATCTCGCGCTCGGCGTCGGCGGTCTGCCGCGGGGCCGCGTCATTGAAATCTACGGCCCGGAAAGCTCCGGCAAGACCACCCTCATGCTCCACGTCATTGCCAACGCTCAGAAGGCCGGCGGCCTCGCGGCGTTCATCGACGCCGAGCACGCGCTTGATCCCGGCTACGCCAAAAAACTCGGCGTGAACCTCGACGACCTGCTCGTCTCCCAACCGGACAGCGGCGAGGAAGCCCTCACCATCTGCGAAACACTGGCCCGCTCAAACGCCCTCGACGTGATCGTGATCGATTCCGTGGCCGCGCTCGTGCCGAAGGCCGAACTCGAAGGTGAGATGGGTATGGCCACGATGGGCATGCAGGCGCGGCTCATGAGCCAGGCGCTCCGCAAGCTCACCGCCGTCCTCGGCAAATCCAAGACCACCTGCATCTTCACCAACCAGCTTCGCGAAAAAGTCGGCGTCATGTTTGGCAGCCCCGAAACCACGCCGGGCGGCAAGGCGCTCAAGTTCTACGCCAGCGTCCGCATCGACATCCGCCGCAAGGAGACGCTCAAGGACGCGGCGGGCGCGGCCATCGGCAACCACGTCAAGGTCAAGATCGTGAAGAACAAAGTCGCGCCGCCCTTTGCCGAGGCCGAGTTCGACATCATCTACAACCACGGCATCGACAAGGAAGGCTCCATCCTCGACGTGGGCCTGACCTCCGGCGCGGTGGACAAGAAAGGCGCGTGGCTTCAGTTCAACGGCGACCTGATCGGCCAGGGCAAGGAGGCGGCGAAGAAGGCACTCATCGACAAGCCCGCGCTGGCCGTGGAAATCGTCGAAGCCATCATGGTCAAACGCGCCGCGGCGCTGGCGGCGACCGAGGAGAAGAAATAATTTTAGCTCCACTGACCCGTTCCTGTGTGAACTTGGATGCCGCATTTTTCGTTGGAGTTCAACCTTTAGGTTGTCCCGGTTGGCCGCCCTAAAATGAACTGCCTCGCCTCGATTCAAGACTTCTTCAAAAGCCCGAAGTGGAAGATGAACCTCTTGCTCGGCGGCGTGACTTTTCGATGGCTCCACCGCGCCGGATTTTTCCCTGAATGAAACCATGAAGCGTCCGTCCATAAACCCGACATGAAAACAAACCTGTTCGTCCTTTGCCTTTGCCTCTGCGGCGGCGCCTCGTTGCCCGCCCAAAACACCCCGCCCCCCGCCGCCAAACCCAAGCCTTTCGGCGAGCAGACCGATGCTGGATTCACCAAGGTCGTGCTCGACGCGGACCTGGTGAAACCCGACGGCTCCCGCGAGGACACCATCAAAGACCCGATGGAAATGGCCGTGGCCAAAGATGGCCGCGTCTTCTACGCCCAGCGCAACGGCATCATCAAAATGTGGAAGCCGGACACGAAGACCACGGTGGAGATTGCGAAAATCAAAGTCTGGGAAGGAAACGAAGACGGTATGCTCGGCATCGCCCTCGACCCGAACTTTCTCAAGAACGGCTGGGTGTTCCTGACCCACTCCCTCCCGGAAACCACCAAGGACGCCAGCGGCCAGGAGGTCGGCATCATCCGCGTCTCCCGCTTCACGCTCGTCGGCGAACAGTTGGACCCGGCCTCGGCCAAGGGCCTGATCGACATCCCCGAACTGCGCGGGAAAGCCTGCTGCCACGTCGGCGGCTCGCTCGCCTTCGATGCCAGCGGCAATCTCTACATCGCCATCGGTGACAACACCAACCCGTTTGAATCCGACGGCCGTTCGCCGAGTGATGAACGCCCCGGCCGCGCACCTTGGGACGCGCAAAAATCCTCCTCGAACATGAACGACCTCCGCGGCGGTGTCAGCCGCATCCACCCGGAACCGGACGGCACCTACACCATCCCCAAGGGCAACCTCTTTCCTCCCGGCACCCCCGGCACGCGTCCGGAAGTCTATGGCAAGGGTGGCCGCAATGTTTTTCGGATTTCCGTGGATCAGCGCAGCGGAGTTTTATACTGGGGCGACGTCGGCCCCGATGCCGGCGGGCCGGATCCGAAACGCGGGCCGGCCGGCTTTGACGCCGTCGTTCAAGTGAAGAAGCCCGGCTTTTTCGGCTGGCCCTATTCGCGCGGCGACAACAAGGCCTACGCCAAATATGATTTCGCCGCCCAGGAGGCTTATGCGAAAGAAAAGGCCGCCTACACCAAGGCCAAGGCGGCCTACGACAAAGCCGTGAAGGAAGCCAAGGATGGAGCGGCGCCGGCTCTCGCCGCCCCCAAGCCGCCCGCCCCCTTCGTGGCCGCCGAGCCGGTGTTCTTTAACCCGGAAAGTCCCGTCAACAATTCCCCCAACAACACGGGCACCAAAAAACTGCCACCCACGCAGCCGGCCTTCATCTGGTATCCCGGCAGCGCCTCCACGAAATTCCCCGCCGTCAACGGCGGCGGCGGACGCACCGCCATGGCCGGCCCCGTTTACTACTTCGACCCGAAGAACCCCTCGCCGACCAAGCTGCCGAAGGAATACGACCACACCCTCTTCATCTACGAATGGTCGCGCAACTGGATCGTGGCCGTGCATCTCGACGAGAACGAGGACATCGCGAAGAACGCGGACGGCTCGCTCAAGATGGAACGCTTCTGCCCCAAGATGACTTTTAAGCGCCCGATGGATCTGGAACTGGGTCCGGACGGCTGCCTCTATGTCGTCGAATACGGCAGCGGCTGGGGCAACAACAAGGACACCCAGATCGTCCGCCTCGAATACACCGGCCCGACCAAATAAACCCGGCCGGCCAGCCGGAGCCGGGGTCACTCCTCCAGGCCCG
>CANMZY010000097.1:0-9869 GCA_947502425.1 Verrucomicrobiales bacterium | reverse complement strand
GATCGAGGCCACCCGCAGCCCGTGGATCAGCGCGCCGCTGTCCTTGCTCGGCGGGTTCATCATCGCCGCCGGCGTGCTGATGTTGTTCCGGTCCATCTTTCGCGCCACGCAAAGCTCCAGCGAATCGCAGGTCGCGTCCCTGACCGGGCAGACCGCCAGCGTCATCACGCCGATTCCCGCCGGGGCCGTCGGTGAAATCGCCTACGTCCAGGGCGGCACCCGCTACACCGCGCCGGCCCGCGAGGAAAATGGAGCCGCCATCGCCAACGGGCGCACCGTCAAAATCACCCGTGTCGTCGGTTCGCAGTTCTACGTCGTCGCGACCTGACCAAAATTTTCCCAACCCTAAAATCAAAAAACCATGAAATTTAATCCGCTTCTCGCCTTCGACATCGGCAGCATGGGCGTCGCCGCTCTGGTCACCGTCGGCATTCTCTTCGTCATCTTCGTTTTCATCATCATCTGGGCCAGCCGCTACACCAAGGTCGGCCCCAACGAGGTGCTCATCGTTTCCGGCCGCAAGAGAAAGGTTATCGACCCCGACGGTATCGAGCGCGAGCGGGGCTTCCGCATCGTCAAGGGCGGCGGCACGTTCGTCGTCCCGGTCGTGGAAAAGGTGGACATCCTCTCGCTCGAACTGCTGACCATCGACGTGCAGACGCCGGAGGTTTACACCAGCAAGGGCGTGCCGGTGAAGGTCGATGGCGTCGCGCAGATCAAGGTCAAGGGCGACGACATCTCCATCGCCACCGCCGCCGAACAGTTCTTGAGTAAGGACACCGCCGCGATCATGAACATCGCGATGCAGACGATGGAAGGCCATCTCCGCGCGATTCTCGGCACGATGACCGTCGAGGAGATTTACCAGAACCGCGACGCCTTCGCCGCCAAGGTGCAGGAAGTCGCCGCCGGTGACATGGCCAACATGGGCCTCGGCATCGTCAGCTTCACCATCCGCGACATCCGCGACACGCAGGGCTACCTCGACGCCCTCGGCAAGCCGCGCATCGCCCAGGTCAAACGCGACGCCCAGATCGCCCAGGCCGAAGCCGACCGCGACGCGATGATCAAATCCTCCCAAGCCACGCAAGCCGGACAGGAGGCCAAGTTTGCCGCCGACTCGAAAATCGCGGAGGCCCAGCGCGACTACCAGTCGAACGTCGCGCAATACCAGGCCACGGTGAACCAGAAGAAAGCCGAGTCCGACCTCGCCTATGACTTGCAGAAGTTCAAGACCGGCCAGCTCGTGAAGGCCGAAGAAGTGCAGGTGCAGATCATTGAGAAGCAAAAACAGATCGAGTTGCAGGAGCAGGAAATCAAACGCAAGCAGCGCGAGCTGGAGGCCAACGTGCAAAAGCCTGCCGACGCCGAGCGCTACAAAGTCGAGACCCTCGCCAACGCGAAAAAGTTCCAGCTCGAAGCCGAAGCCGCCGGCGCCGCCGCCGCCACCAAGGCCACCGGTTTTGCCGCCGCCGATGTCGTCAAAGCCACCGGTCTCGCCGAAGCCGATGCCAACAAGGCGCGCGGTCTGGCTGAAGCCTCCGTCATCGAGGCGCAGGGCAAGGCGACCGCCTCCGCGATGCAGGCCAAGGCCGAATCGTTCAAGCAATACAACGAGGCCGCCGTCATCGAAATGATCGTGCGCGTGCTGCCGGAAGTGGCCGGCAAGATCAGCGAACCGCTGTCGAAGACCGAGAAGATCGTCATCATCAATTCCGGCAACGGCCCTGGCGGCGGCGCGAGCAAGCTGACCGGCGACGTGACGCAGATCATCGCGCAGTTGCCGCCCGTGCTGGAGAGCCTGACCGGCGTGAAGTTCGAGAAGCTGCTGGAACAAGTCCCCGCCATCAGGAAGGCGATGGGCAAGGATGAGCCGAAGGGCTGACCAGCCGGAACTGCGCGTCCCCAGGCGAAAGCACGCCCCTACAATTCATCCGCCAGCGGCACCAGCGGCGCGCTCCTCTGTCTGCGCAGCCGCTGCTGCCGGGCAAACAATTCGGCGCGCTCCGCGTCCCCCGCCTCCGGCTGCGAGAGCCGCTGCGTGAGCGCGGCCATCTCGCGGGAAATCGACTGGTTGCGGAGGCTCAGCACGATGTCGGCGCACTGCTGCTCGGGGTTCGGAATTTTTCGGCTATCGGCCAGCGTGCGCGAGAGCAATTGCTGCGCGGCGGGGTCGTCTTGAAACTCGGAGAGAAACGCGGCCGCTCCCGGCCAGCGGCCGGACGACTGCGCGTCCAGCCGGCGCGTGATGATCCGGCGGGCAATCGGATGGGAAAGCCAGTCCGTCTGCAAGTGCGCGGCGATCCACTCCACGTGCTCCTCACCGGCCAGCAAAAGTTTCAAGAGCTGCTCTTCATGCGGTGACGGCGGCGAGGCGGATTCCTCCTCCGGCATCGGCTCGTCCGCCTCGCGCTCCTCGACGGGCTTCGTCGCCTTCTTGAATTCCGCGCGCACCGCCTCGGCCGAGACGCCCAGCCGCAGCGCGGTCTTCTGCGCGTACTTGTCGATGAGCACGGCGTTGCGCGTCTTGTGCAGGGCCTCGCCAAATTCGCGAAGCACGGCGAGCCGGCCGCGGTCGGTCGCAGGGTCGTTGGTCGCGCAGAGCCGTTTCAGATAGAAATCGAAAAAACCCTCGGCGCCTTCGATCAACTGCTGGAAGGCGGGGCCGCCGCTTTCCTTGATGAACTGGTCGGGGTCCTTGCCGGACGGCACGCTGGCCACGCGAATGGCCAGGCCGGCGGAGAGCAGGCTGTCGAGCGAGCGGACCGCCGCGTTCTGCCCGGCGTTGTCGGCGTCGAAACAGAGCACGACCTCCTCGACGTAGCGTTTCAAAATGCGCGCGTGATCGGCCGTGAGCGCGGTGCCCTGCGGTGCGACGATGTTCTGCACCCCGCCCATGTAGCAGGCGATCAAATCGAGCTGGCCCTCGCAGACCACGGCGACCCCGGCGTCGAGCAGCGCGCGCTTCGACTTGTCGAGGCCGAAGAAGACTTTTCCCTTGGAGAAGATCGGCGTCTCGGGGGAGTTGACGTATTTGGCGGTTTTCTCGTCGCCGGCGAGGATGCGCCCGCTGAAGCCGATGACGCGGGCCTGCTCGTCGCAGATCGGAAACATCAGGCGTCCGCGAAACCGGTCGTAGTGGCGGCCGGTCTCCTCCTTTTTCACAATCAAACCGGACTGCTCCATCAGGCCGATGTCGTGGCCTTTGCTTTTCGCCCAGTTCACGGTGTCGTCCCAGGCGTCGGGCGCGGCCCCGAGACGGAAGAGTTTCACCGCCTCGTCGGAAACGCCGCGCTTTTGCAGGTAGTCGCGCGCGAGTTGGCCGGCGGCCTCGTTGGCGAGACAGGCCTGCCAGCGCTGGCAGATCTGTTCGTGAATCTGCCAGAGCGATTCCTTGAGATGCTTGGCCTGCTGCGCGCCGGGGTTGTTGTCGAATTCGAGCGCGATGTTGGCCCGCTCGGCCAGGCGCTTGACGGCATCGACGAAGGTGATGTTTTCGTATTCCTTAACGAAGGAGAAGACGTCGCCGCCCTTGTGGCAGCCGAAGCAGTAATAGATCTGCTTGTGCGGATTGACGTTGAAGCTGGGGGACTTTTCCCGGTGAAACGGGCAGAGGGCGGTGAAGTTCGCGCCGGCGCGTTTGAGCGGCACGTAGGCGCCGATGACATCCACGATGTCACTGGCGGCGCGGATTTGCTCGAGCGTTGTGGGGGCGATCAGTCCAGCCATAGCGGCGGGCAATCGTTACTTGCGGGCCATGACGGCGTCAATCTCCCGTTCCTTGCGCCGGCCCATGCTGCCGTCGCTGCGGATGTCGCTGGGCGTGCCGCGTCGCCGCCACGCGCTTGCACCGTGTCTCCATCGTAGTCTACGGCTGGCGACCGGCGTCCTGTTGCAAGGTGGAGATAAGTTTGTCGTCGGGGATTTTTTTCGGCAGCAGCGCGAAAAGGGACGGCTGCCACGGGTCGAGGTGGAAGTTAATTTTGTCGGTGCGGCCCAGGTAAGTTTGTGTCCGCAGATCATAGACGTGCGCGGGTTGCGCCAGCTTCGCCTCGAGGTCAATGGGCTTTTCGAGGGTTTCGTTTCCGCCCGCCTGCTTGAGGTCTTCGCTCATCTGGTAATTTACATTGCGCTCAAAGGCGACGAGGCGGGCGGTGCCGAGCTGGTAACGGTGGATGCGCGTCCGGGCTTCGACGGGCAAGGTCACGGGTGGCGCCAGATGGCGGGTGTGCTTCTGAATCCACCCCGTCCAGTCCTCGTTCGCGCCCGGCTGCACGCGATCCCGGCCGAAGCGCGCGATGTCTGCCGCACGCGCGGGCTGGGCGGTGCTGTTGGCCAGCACCACCCGGCTCGCGTCCACCGAGAGGCTGGGAGGAAACAAATCCTCCAACTCATTGCGGACGCGCAGCCGTCCATGCTCATCGAACAATCCCGGCGTGCCGTCCGCGTAAATTTCATGGGCGATCTCGCGCTGCTGGGTGAACTGCGCGAACTGCCGGATGGCGGCGACCTCCTTCCCCGAGAGCGCATAGGACTGCGGCAACACCAGCACGCCGTTTTGGTTCGCGAGCAAGGCGTCACGTTCGAGCTGCACACTTGAAACAAACTGCGGCGAATATCCCAAATCCTGAAACGCCTTCAGCCAACTGTTCCGCACCTTCGCCATGCGGTTGTGCTCCGCCTCGAAGCTGGAGAAGCGGCGTAGCCACGTCGAGCCGTCCAAGGTGGACTCCAGCAGCCAGTCCACCTGGATGCTGGCTGCGAGTAGTGAATGAGGACCGGGTCCCGCTCGCGGGTCGCGCGCAGAAAAATTTGCGCGAGCGGCGAAGTCATCTCCTTGAGCACCGGCGCGAGCGCCCTGCCTTTGGCGGTCAGCGCGTAGCCGTCGCTTTTCCAGTCGATGCAATCCTCGCTCCACCAGACGATACAGCCGCGGTCGCCTTCGAGGAGCAAATGCCAGAGCCGGCGGCGCGCGTGGTTCGGGTCGCTTTCGCCGACGGTCGTCATCATCGGCCGGCCGGGCATGAACGAGCCGAAAATTTCCCGCGCGTTGGCGATGTCATACGGCTCCACCCAGTCGAGCACCTGCGACAGACGCCACAGATCATAGCCGCCAAACGCGCTCGGCATCTGCGTGCCTTCAATGCCGACGGGCGTCCGCGGATCAAGGGCGTGCGCGGCCTGGCGCAGGTCGTCTAGCGCGCCCGCCAGCGAAATGTCCATATAGGTGCGGAAGTCGCACCACGGCGCGAAATTCCAGCGCGTCGGACTCTGCCGCGCGGTGGCGGGATTGAACTTGATGCTCTGCACCGCCTGCCAGTCTGGCTGGCCGCGCGGCAGGGCGTCGCCGCTGGCCATGCGGTTCTTGATCTGGTCGGTGGTAAACGGCCTCACCGCGTCCCAGGTCGCGAACTTCGTTTCCCAGCCGGCGTTGAGCGCGGCGAGGTCGGGGTATTGCGTCTTCAGCCAGGCGCGAAATTTCGCCAGCGTGATGGGATGGAAATCGTAGTCGAACGGGTTCGCGGACACGGTCGTGGAAAGCTCGTCGCGGATGTCGTAGGCGAGCGGGGCGTTGGTCATGTTTTTGCGGACGAGCGACTGCATTTCCTTGCGCGCCCAGTCGCGCCACTGCGGGTCGTCCAGGCAGTAGTCGCGCCCGAGCGCGGCGTCGGGCCGGCCGCTCTTCGCCCAGACCGTCACGAACTTGTCCCAGTCCGTGACCTTGGAACTCCACTTCAGGCACAGCCCGCGGTTGACCATGTTCTCGACGTAGTAGGGAAATTTGTTTTCCAGCAGCGGCTGGAGGTTGCCGTCGCCGTGGACCATGGCGGTGTTGACGCCCATCTCGCGCAGGCGCTGAAAAAAGAGCGGGACTTTCTCCGGTTTTTTGTAGGCGGTGTCGCCGATCCACAGGATGGTTTTGTATTCGGTCCAGGGGCGGAACTGGTTGGTGACGGCGGCGCGCAGTGGGGAGCCGGCGAATGTGAAGCAGCACGTGACGGCGAATAGTTTGAAAAAAGGTTTTCTCATGTTGATGGCGGCGCCGGCCGCGGACGGAGTGCCGTCGCTCAGGCCGGCTTGTACTCCACAAACTCGCGGGTGATCCGGCCGTCGCGGGCCGTGCAGACGAAGTAGCCCTTCTCCGTGGTCTGGTCGTGATTGGCGCGCTTCAAGGCGCAGCAACGATTGGTGGTCAGTGTCGCCCCGCCCCGCTTGCGCTCGGTGAAGCCGTGGAAGTGACCCGAGAAAACAGCCTGCAAATTGAATTCCCGGAAACGGTCGAGCAGATCGTCCGCGTTCTTCGGGCGGTAGGTCACGCCTTCGCCCAGCGGGAAATGGGTCACGATGGCGGTGGGCTTTTTCTGGTCCAGATTTTTCAAATGGTCGTCGAGCCAGGCGAAGGTCGCCGGCTGGATTTTCGTCTTCTCGTAGTTCTGCCCGTCGCTGGAATCAAGGCCCACGAACTGCCAGCCGCCGTTCTCGAAATGATAGTTGATCCGCTGCGGGAAAGCCTGCTCGTAGCCCTTGCGGTCGGTTGGCGTGGCGTAATCGTGGTTGCCGATGACGGGATGGAAGGGCAGTCCCAGCCCTTGAAAAACCTCGCGCACGGCTCCGAGATGTTTTTGCTGGCCGAACTCGGTGAGGTCGCCGGCGTGCAGGCAAAACTCGGCCTGCTCCTTTTTCATCTGCCGGACGACGTCCGCCAGCCACTCGCCGCACGCCTCGCTCAGGTAATGCGTGTCATTGATGACCAGGAAACGGAACGAGTCTCCCCTGCCCTCCGCGCGCACCGCGCCGGGCCAGAGTCCGAGGGCAAGCAGGCTGCCCGCGCTCAAGTTTTGGAGCGCCACCCGGCGGTTCATCTGCGGAGGTTTCTTCATAAACATACTGGCGGCCCTCGTCCGGGGATTGCCGGTGCGGGAGGAACGACGATCAACCTGCCCGAAGCGCCCGGCTTGTTCCAGAATTTTCATGCGGGACAGTCATGAACATCGCCCCCACGCTGATTTCCCGCATCTCCATTTGCCATCCGCGCGGACGTTCTCTATAAACGCCGCCGCATTATGAGTCCGACCAAAACCGACCTAAGTTCCGACCAATCCACCCAGCCTGGCGCGCGCGTTTTCAAAAAACTGCTCGTCGCCAACCGCAGCGAAATCGCCATCCGCGTTTTCCGCGCCGCCACCGAACTTGGCCTCCGCACCGTCGCCATCTACGCGCAGGAGGACCGGCTCGCCGTCCACCGCTTCAAGGCGGACGAGGCCTATCTCATCGGCGAAGGCAAGGGGCCGGTCGGCGCGTATCTCGACATTCCCGGCATCGTCGCGCTCGCCAAGGAGAAGGGCGTCGATCTCATCCATCCCGGCTACGGATTCCTCTCCGAGAATGCCGAGTTCGCGCGCGCGTGTGCCCAGGCCGGCATCACCTTTGTCGGGCCGAAGCCCGAGCTGCTCGACATGATGGGCGACAAAACCACCGCCCGCGCGCTGGCGCAGAAGCTCCACGTCCCCACCCTGCCCGGCACCGAGAATCCCATCAGCGACCGCGCTGACGCGTTGCAGACCTCGAAGGAAATCGGCTTCCCGCTCATCATCAAGGCGGCCTTCGGCGGCGGCGGGCGCGGGATGCGCGTCGTTACGAAAGCCTCCGACCTCGCCGACCTCCTCGACGAGGCGCAGGCCGAAGCAGGCCGCGCGTTTGGCAACTCCGCCGTCTTTCTCGAAAAATATATTCCGCGCGCCAAGCACATCGAGGTGCAGGTGCTCGGTGACAAGCACGGGAACATGCTGCACCTGCATGAGCGCGACTGCTCGGTGCAACGGCGGCATCAGAAGGTCGTCGAGATCGCGCCGAGCGTCGGGCTGGACGACCACGTTCGCCAGGAGCTGTGTCTCGCCGCCGCGCGTCTCGCGCAGGAGATCGGCTACGACAACGCCGGCACCGTGGAATTTCTCTACGACCTCGACCGCCACGAATGGTTCTTCATCGAGATGAACCCGCGCATCCAGGTCGAGCACACCGTCACCGAGGTCATCACCGGCATCGACCTCGTGCGCGCGCAGATCCTCATCGCGCAAGGCCACGTCATGTTCGGCCCGGCGGTTGGTCTGCCGCCGCAGGACCAGATTCCGCGCCAGGGCTTCGCCGTGCAGTCGCGCATCACCACCGAGGATCCGGAAAACAAATTCACGCCGGACTACGGCAAAATCCTCACCTACCGCAGCGCCGGCGGCTTCGGCGTGCGGCTCGACGGCGGCATGGGCTACGCGGGTGCGGTCATCACGCCGTTTTACGATTCGCTGCTGGTGAAACTCACCACCTCGGGCCAGACCTTCGACATCGCGCTGCAACGCATGGACCGCTCGCTGCGCGAATTCCGCATCCGCGGCGTCAAGACGAACATCCCCTTCCTGGAAAATCTCATCGCCAACGAAACCTTCCGCACCGGCCAGGCGACCACCACGCTCATCGACCACACGCCGGAGCTCTTTGCCTTCACGCCCCGCCGCGACCGCGCGACCAAGCTCCTCAACTTCATCGGCGACGTCATCGTCAACGGCAACCCCCACGCCAAAGGCCACAAGCCTTCCGGCCCCGCCCCGCACATCAAGTCCCCCGCCTACGACCACAAGGCCGTCCCCGCCAAAGGCACCCGCCAGCTCCTCCTCGAACTCGGCCCCCGCAAATTCGCCGAATGGACGCGCAAGCAGAAGCGCCTCCTCGTCACCGACACCACCTTCCGCGACGCCCATCAATCCCTCATGGCCACGCGCGTCCGCAGCTACGACATGCTCGCCGTGGCCGATGCCGTCGCGCGCCGCACCCCCGAACTCTTCTCCCTCGAAATGTGGGGCGGCGCCACCTTCGACACCTCCATGCGCTTCCTGCGCGATGATCCCTGGCAGCGCCTCCGCCTGCTCCGCGCGCGCGTGCCGAACATCTGCTTCCAAATGCTCTTTCGCGGCAGCAACGCCGTCGGCTACAGCAATTATCCCGACAACGTCGTGGCCGGCTTCGTCAAACACTCCGCCGAGGCGGGCATGGACATCTTCCGCATCTTCGATTCCCTGAACTACCTGCCCAACCTCAAGGTCGCCATGGAAGCCGTGCAGGATACCCACGCCCTCTGCGAGGCCGCCATCTGTTACACCGGCGACATCCTCGATCCGAAACGCTCCAAATACTCCCTAAAATACTACGTCCAGCTCGCGAAGGAACTCGAACGCATGGGCGCGCACGTGCTCGCGATCAAAGACATGGCCGGCCTCTGCCGCCCCTACGCCGCCCACCTCCTCGTCCGCACCCTCAAGAACGCCACCGACCTCCCCATCCACTTCCACACCCACGACACCAGCGGCGTCAACTCCGCCAGCATCCTCAAGGCGTCCGAAGCCGGCGTGGACATCGTTGACCTCGCCATCGCCTCCATGAGCGGCTCCACCTCGCAGCCCAACCTGAACTCCATCGTCGCCGCCTTGCAGCACACCCCGCGCGCCACCGGCCTCGACCTCCCGGCCTTGAACGAATTCTCCGACTACTGGGAACAAGTGCGCGAACTCTACCAACCCTTCGACACCGCCCCCAAGACCGGCAGCGCCGAAGTCTATCTCCACGAGATGCCCGGCGGCCAATACACCAACCTCAAGGAACAAGCCGCCAGCATGGGACTCGCCCAACGCTGGCCCGAGATCGCGCGCTCCTACGCCGAGGTTAACCAACTCCTCGGCGACATCGTCAAAGTCACCCCCAGCAGCAAAGTCGTCGGCGACCTCGCCCTCTTCCTCTTCACCCGCGGCATCAAACCCGCCGACGTCGTCAACCTCGAACCCGGCGTCACCCCCTTTCCCGACAGCGTCAAAGACCAGATC
>CANMZY010000096.1:0-9873 GCA_947502425.1 Verrucomicrobiales bacterium | reverse complement strand
AACTGCTCGAACACCATGACCTGCCCCGCCTGCGTCAACTGGCCGAAACATTTTTTCACCCACCTTAAAAAAATGACTTCAACTTGTGTAGATACCAATGGGGAGAGGGTCGGGGTGAGGGCGGGCTTAGTTTTTCCGCTGTCGCGCATCACTCGGCCTCGTGCAAAAGTTTCCACACCCGCAGCGCCTCGGTCACGCCCCAGGCCTGCGCGTCGCAGCCGCGTGGCGGGTGCGGCGCGTCGCCATCGAGGATTTCGGGAATCTGGCCGAGGCAGCCTTCCTCCATCAGCCGTGCCATGCTGCCGAGATAACCGCGCGCGGCGGCGACGGCGGCGGGCGAGTGATCCCACGCGATGGCCAGTGCTTCGCAGAATGTCGGGAATGTCCACGTCCACGCGGTGCCGTTGTGATAGGCCGGCTTGCGGCGCGTGTCTTCGTCGCCTTCGTAGGACGGCCAGTAGGGGTTTTCCGGATCGTTCAACAGCCCGCCGTGATTGCCGAAAATGGCCAGCGGCGGCGACGCCGGCAGCGGCGCGAGCGAACGCAGCGCGCCGGGCACGACCAGATGCCGCGCCGCCGCAGCCACGCAGCGGCGCGCGCGTTCGCCGGTGACGAGTCCGAGGCTCACGGCGAACAGGCCGTTGCTCCGCAGCGCATGGTCCGGCGTCGCGGCGGAAGCCGGAACTTCCGGGCCGGCGATCAGTTGGTCGGCGAACCAGCCTTCTGCTTCGAGCCAGAAATAATCTTCCAAAGACGCCTGCGCGCGGTCGGCGAGCGTGGTCCAGCTTTCGCCCGCCGGCGGCGCGTCGAGGCGCGCGAGTTGGCGGAGGAGGCGGATCCAGAGCGCCTGGATTTCGACGGGATAACCTTCGCGCGGCGTGCCGGCGGGGAAATTGGTGTCCATCCAGGTGAAGTGGCCCGGACTCCAGACGAGCGCGGAGGCGCCGTCCACGCGGATGCCGTTGGGCGTGCCGCGCAGCCAGCCGGCGGCGATGCCGCGGAGGACGTCGGCGATGGTGCGCCCGCTGACATCGACGGGCGTGTTGTAAAATGACGGATGACGAAGGTCCGGCTTTTCCCCGGCGGCAAATTCCTCGCAGACCACGCCGTACCACAGCGGCGCGTCGCTCGTGTCGCGATTGCTCGCGTCCGCGCCGTGAATGTTGTTGGGCAGCGTGCCGTTTTGCTCGAAGCGTCCGAAGACTTTCAACAGGTCGAGCACCTCGTCGCGCCAGCCGGCGGCGAGCAGGCCGCGCGCGGCGATGAGCGTGTCGCGGCCCCAGTCGAGAAACCACGGATAGCCCGCGATGACCGACCTGCCTTCGCCCCGGCGGACGACGAACGCCCGCGCGGCGGTTTCCAGCCGGCGGGTGAAATCATCGGAGGTAGAGTCTGTTTGGATTGTGGCAGCCGACGTGAGGAGGCTCTGACCATTATCCGTGGAGTCGTGAGGAAGCCGAGTCATTGGAGCCTCCTCACGTCGGCTGCCACGATCGGTTTCAACGGCCGCCTCCGCCGTCACCACCAGCGTCGCGCGGCCGTCTTGGGGCAGCGGCAGTTCAAACCAGCCGGGGCTGTAGGCGTCGCCGCCCGCGGTCTGGCCGCGCGAGGCCTCGACCGGGTGCGGAATGTTTTCGCACCACTCGGCCTCGTGATGATAGACGCCGCCCTCGGCGAAGACGCGCAGTTGTCGGTCGGGCGCGGGCGTGAACGCGAAGCCGTTGAAGGAGGGTTGAGAGTTGAGAATTGAGAGTTGAGGGAAGGAAATCTCCCGGCAGTTACCGCTGAAATGAGCGTCCGCGCCGCCGTTACGTTTCGTCTCCCCGTGAAAATTCCGGTCCTCGAGATCGACGCGCACGGTCAGGGTCACGCGGCCATCCACCGGCAGCGCGCGGCCGAGGGGCGGCGGCGTGGCGGCGCGATGGAAGCGCAGCACGGTGGTGTTTTCGCCGGGAACCATGCCGGCGGTGAGATGAATTTCCACGGCGCGGCCGTCGCCCGCGCTGGCGGCGAACTTCCAAAAGGCGGGCGGGCCGGGCTGGAACTCGACCAGGCTTTGCGCGTCGAGCGGCGTGATGAAGCCGTCAGCGTTCACCCAGACGCGGACGCGCTTGGCGAAGATGTGGCGGTCCACCGGCAGGGAATCGTGCAGGTTCGCGCCGAGCAGGCAGTCGTATTTCGAGTTGATGCGGCCCAGGTCCACGGCGAGGCGCGCCATGCCGCCGCGCCCGTTGGTGAGCAGGACGAGGGAGTGCGGAGTGCGGAGTGCGGAGTGCGGAATGGGCGGAGTGGCCGCCAGGAAGCGAACGGACGCGACGACTTGCGGATCACGGGCGGAGAAGCGCTGGAGGGAAAGCGCGGCGTCGTCCGGGTGCGGCGAGGGCGCGAAACTGGCGATGTGAAAATTTCCGGCGGCGATGGATGCAACGTGCTTCACCTCGCCGCTCTGCGGCGTGAGGGTGGCACGGAAGGGCACGTCCTGTTCGAGCAACAGCCAATGGTTGTGCGGCACGGGCGTGATGCGGCGGCGGTCCGGCAGACGCCAGGTCACGACGGCGGGAAACGGTTCGGCAGCGAGCGTCTGTTCCAGGGCGGCGTGAAAATCTTTGACGGCCGCGGCGGGAGCCAGTGCGCTGAACGCGGCCAGGAGACGCGCGGG
This sequence comes from Verrucomicrobiales bacterium, assembly GCA_947502425.1. GTDB lineage: Bacteria > Verrucomicrobiota > Verrucomicrobiia > Limisphaerales > SIBH01 > SIBH01. The sequence goes on along the minus strand of CANMZY010000096.1, from coordinate 7,214 downwards.
ATTTTTTTCCACCAGCGCCGCCAGATCGCGCCAGTCGTGCGGGCCGATGTTTTCCGGCGCCTGGATTTCATTGAGCGCGGTCACGGCCCAGGCGGCCTGGGCGCGGGCGCGACGGTAGTCGTCGCCGGTGATCGGCTTCGCTTGCGGGGTGAGCTCGAGGCAATAGCTCGACGCGGGCGGGAGTTGAAAAATAATTTTTCCGTCGGCAGTCATTTTGGCCGGCGGGGCGGACTGGCCGAGCAGATCGTGGTGGAGGGAAGCAGCGAGGGCCCCGAGGGCAGGGGTGCTGTCGAGGGTGATGCTTTGCGGTTCTTCTGGGTCGGTGTTGATGAGGATGAGCAGGGAAGGCCCCCTCACCCCGGCCCTCTCCCCATCCGAGGGGGAGAGGGTGTCCGCCGCATCGCGTTGCAGCGCGAACACGGGTGAGTCCAGCCCGCTCAGTCGCGTGAGTTCCGCGCCGTCGAAAAAGCAGGGATGCTCGCGCAGCAACTGGTTCATCTTCGCCAGTTCGCGAACGAGGTTGTCCTTGCTGCCCCACGAAAGAGCGTGACAGGAGTGGACGTTTATTTTTTCCGCCGCCAGCCATTCCACGCCGCAGGTGAAGCCGAAGCCGCCGCTCACGCTGGTCAGCGCGCAGAGCCGGTTGCGGAGCAGCGACCACGCGCGGCCTTTTTCGGCGAGGCGGGCGTTGTCGTGGGTCTCGCTGTAGTGGACGTAAAGCCCGACGTGTCCGCTCTGGTGAAGCGCGTAGTCGAGGTACCACGCGACCTCCTTGCCGGAATAATTTTGGAACAGTTCGGAGTAGGCCCACTGCATAGCGCCGTCGGTGAGCAAAGTTTCCGTGGCCTCCCACGAGCCGCCGAGACCCTCGAGCAGGAAAATCGTTTCGGGAAATTCCGCGAGTACGCGCGCGGTGATGTAACGCCACGCGCGCAGCGGCACCTTGTAGCCGGCGTCGCACCGGAAGCCGTCCACGCCGCGCCGGCACCAGGTGAGAAAGACCTCGGCCAGTTCCGCCCACAACGCCGGATGCTGGTGATCGAGTTCCACGAGGTCTTCCCAGACGGTGCCCCACGCGCCGGGCGACACGAAATTTCCCGCCGCGTCGCGCAGATACCATTCGGGATGTTTCTCCTGCAAGGTCGCGCCCCAGCCGGTGTGGTTCGCCACGATGTCGAGGAACACCTTCGCGCCGCGCGCGTGCGTGGCGTGGGTCAGCTCGCAAAACTGGTCCACGCCCGTGGTGCGCTGGTCGAACTCGACGAGCGCGGGATCAACGGCAGTCAAATCCTGCGCGGCGTAGGGGCTGCCGAACCGTCCGAACTTTGCCATTGTGGCCGGCACGGGATTGACCGGCAGCAGATGCAGGATGCGGCAGCCGAGCGTGTCCACGATGTGCGGCAGTTGCGCGATGAGATCGCGGAGTTTGCCGCTGGGGGGGATGACGGTGTAGTCGAGCGCGTCGAGTTTCGCGAGCCGGGCGTCGTGTGCGGGATCGAGGGTGGTGGCCGATGATTTCGTCGCGCCGAACAGGCGGGTGAACGCGCAGTAAATGGTGTTGCCCGTGCGATAGGCGTCCGGGTGGATGCTCACGCCGAAGTCCGGGCCGTCCGGCCAGTGCTGCCGTCCCTGCGGATCGACGGCGTAGGCCTTGGCGCGGAAGAAGCCGGTCTCGACGAGCGTCAGTGCGCGTGACCACTCGCGGCGCGTGGCGTCCGTCGCGAGTTCGAGATCGTGCCAGGCGGCGTTGGCCAGCGCGGGCTTGCCGGGATAGCTGGCGATGATTTCGTGCCGCAACAATTTCGCGCGGCCCAGATTGGTGCGAAGAAAGACGCGCCAGTCGGCGGGCAGTGGGGCGGAGGTCGCGCGGAGAGAAAATTTCAACCGGTCGCCGACGAAACGCACGAGACGTTCGCCGGGAGCAGGGGACATCACCAGTTTTTGCATCGCTCGTTCAGACCGCGGACGCGCATTCACGAGCGAAGCTTGGCGGGGCGGCGCGTGAAAGCAATCCTTTCGTCGGAGCGGGGGCGCGGATGGAGAGGGGTTTGGAGAAACGGAAGCCGGCGAAACGCCCGCCTGCACCATTCTGCATGTAGCGCGGCCGTCCCGGCTGCGAGTTCGGGCGGCGTCTCGCCGCACCGAAGAACACGGGGCGGGACGCCTGCGCTACATCCGCCGACCTCGGAGCCGCGCCGGTGAAGAGCGCAGCTGACTTTTTTCTGTCAACCCGCCGCAAGTCAGCCGCCGCTGCACAGCGGCTGCTACGGTGGTGGTGGAACCGACTCGAGGAGTATCGCCCCACCTAGACTGGCATCGTCCAAAAAATGCGCCAGCTTTCAGGGCTGGCGCATTCCCGGGGGAGCGGCGGGGAGGTTATTCACCGCTCTCTTTGAGCACTTCAAACTTGCTCACGCCTTTGCTGATCAGGTTCAGGATGATGCCCTTTTTTGCGTTGACCTCAGCCAGCGCGTCCTTGAACTGCCGGGCGGTGGTCACGGGCTTCTGGTTGACCTCGGTGATGATGTCGCCGGGCTTGATACCCTTGCGCTCGGCGGCGCTGCCGGGCTCGACCTCGGTGACGATGACGCCCGGCTTGACCTCGACGCCGAATTTTTCCGCGAGCGCCTTGGTCACGGTCTGCACGGTGACGCCGTAGGCTTGCGTGTCTTTTTCCGCCGGGGCGGCGGGGGCGCGGTTGACCACGGGAATGGTGTCGTCCGGCCAAGCCTCGGGTTTCACTTTCACTTTGATGTTCTTGCCGGTGCGATGCACGTCGAGCGTGACGGGCGCGCCGATTTTCTTACCACGAATCGCGCCCTTCAACTGCACGGCGGTGCCGACGGCCACCCCGTCCACGGCGGTGATGATGTCCCCGGCCTTGAGGTCGGATTTGGCGGCGGGGCCGCCGGGCTGGAGTTGGGTGACGATGACGCCGTCGCTGACGCCCTTGATCAGGCCGAGATAATCCTCGTCGTCCTTGAGCGCGCGGATGCCGACACCGAGCCAGGCGCGGGTGAACTTGCCGTCGGCGATGAGCTGGTCGGCGACTTCTCGGGCGAGGTTGCTCGGGACCGCGAAGCCGATGCCGGTGTGCATGCCGCGGATGAGCGTGTTGATGCCGATGACTTCGCTGTAGAGGTTGACGAGCGGGCCGCCGCTGTTGCCGGGGTTGATGCTGGCGTCGGTCTGGATGAAGTCCTGGTCCATGGACGCGCCGGGCGAGCGTTCGCCGAAGCTGGGGATGACCTGGGTGCGGCCCTTGGCGCTGACGTGGCCGATGGTGACGCTGTAATCGAGATCGAACGGCGCGCCGATGGCGATGGCGAATTCGCCGACGCGGGTGGTCGAGGAGTCGGCGAGCTTGGCGATGGTCAGTCCCTTGGCCTCGATCTTGAGCACGGCAATGTCGGACTGAGGATCGGTGCCGCGGATGACGGCGTCGTAATATTTTCCGTCCTTGAAGCGGACTTTGATTTTGTCCGCGCCTTCGACGACGTGGTTGTTGGTGAGAATGTAGCCGTCCTCGCGGATGACGACGCCGGAACCCTGGCCGTCAAAGACCGGCTCGCGGCCGGCACCGGGTTTCCCGCCCTTGCGCTGCTGCTCGCGCTGCTTGTCGCGCTGCTCCTCAAGCTGTTTGCGGAACTGGCGCGGAACCATGTCCCAGAGCGGATTGTCCGGGTCGTCGAGGTCCACGGATGATTCCTTGCGGGCGACCTTGATGACGACGACGGCGGGGGAAACCTTGTCGGCGACTTCGATGAAGGCGTTGTTCAACTGGCGGGCGAGGTCGAGCGCGCCGGACTCCTTGGCGGTGGGCGCGGCGTGCAGGCCGAGGGCGCCGGCCAGCGCGAAGGTGAGCAGCAGATGTTTAGTCATATTCATGGAATAAATCTTACACCGAGTTGGAACGGTTCCGATGCGAAATGTTCAATAATTTTACGGACGATCCGGGGGAGGCGGGGCGGTTCAATCGGGCGCATCTGGACACTGCCGCCGAACTCGGACGGAGCGCGGGTCTGTGACCCGCAGCAGGTGAGAAGGGGATGGCGTGTGGAACACCTTGATGACTCGCTGGGTGCGCGCGCTGCTGCGGGTCAAGACCCGCGCTCCGGGGGCAGGATGCGCCCGGGTCAATCACCCCCGCCGGATTTTCCGGTGTCGCCAAAAAATGTCAGACAGCGTTCGCCGCGCGCCTCGCGCCAGAGGAGCAGCGCGAGTTCGCGCGCGTGGTAGTCGCCCCACATCGAGCTTTCGCCGTTGGGAATTTTCTGGCCGGGAGCGAGGTGGTCCCAGCCGTTGGGGCGGTGATAAACGGAATGGAGCAGCAGGCCCTGGTGCTCCGGACTGGTGGAAAGATACGGCTCGTCGAAGAGCGTCTGCGCGATGGTCAGGCCCGCCTGCCGGTAGCGGGTGCCGTCCCTTTTTTTTCCGTGCGCGATGAGATGATTGCCGAGCCGGACGAAGCCCTGCGCCGCAATCGCCGCCGCCGAGGGGTCCACCGGCTCGTGGCCGTTGAACGGATCGGAGTCCTTGTCCAAATAATTTTTCGGCAGGCGGTGCAGATTCGGCGCGCCGGTGTCCCACATCGGCACGCCGTCGCGGCAGGAGTGGGCGAGATAGAAGTCGGCGGTAGCGGTGGCGGTGCGGAGCATCCAGCCGCGAATTTCCGCTGGCGACATCGCGGCCTTGATAGGTGAGCGCCACATGCGTTTGACCATCTGCGCCACTTTGCGCGAAGGTTTTATGCCGGAAAGAAGAACTTCGTCGTCAATTTCATCGTCCGAGAGCTGCTGAAAAAACTCGACCTGTTCCGCGAAGCCGCACAGCGCCCAGGCCAGGCCGCGCGTCCAGGTACTGAAGGGTGAGTAACCCTGCTGTGAATTCGGGCAACGAAACTCGCCGCTCGTCACGTTGAAGATCGCCTCGTGCGCCGTGCGTCCGCACACGTCGTAAGCGTCCCGCCCGTCACCGAAATAAACATTATGCACCGACGTGTTCATCGCGTGCTCGACCAACCGGCGGAGCAGCGAGATGCGGTCATCCTGCTCGCCCATCAACACATGGCCGAGCTGATGGGCCAGCGCGAGGGAGCGCAACGATCGGATCGTGTCCACGAAGAGCGAGTGCGGGCCGTTGAAGGAATGAATGAAGCCGGTGCCATCCGCGAGCTTGGTCCAGCGCGCGGCCTGCACCGCGCCGGAAATTTTCAGCGCGAGTTCGTAGAAATTTTTTTCGTGCTCGTGGTGCGGAATTTTTCCCTCGCGCATCAGCCGCCAGAGATTGCCGTAGGTCGAGACGATGTTGAACCCGTGGTCATGCACGCCGGTGTGCGAGACGTGCGCGGCCATTTTGGCGATGGTGTTGCGCCGTCCGATTTCCAGGAACGGTTCGTCGCCGGTCGCGTCGAACTGCAGGAGGGCGGAGCCGTATTGAAAGCCCTGCGTCCACTCCGTCCAGCCGCGCGTGGTGTAGCGGCCCCGCACGGTGAAAACGGGCGTGCCGTGTTCCGGCGGCCAGAATTTTTCGAGGCTCAGGATTTTCTGGCCGGACAGGGCGAACAGGCGCTCGATCTGCGGAACGAGCATTTTCGCGGTGAGGGCGAGGTTGATTTTAATCGGCATAAAAACAAGCGGCGTCCCGCGCCGGGTTCATCTCCGGCCCGGCGGACGCGCTAAAGCGTGAACTCCAACGGCGGGCACAGGCCGGTTTTGCCGGAGTTCACGCTGGAGCGTGTCCGGGGCGGCGTGAAGGGGGTTCAAGTGCATGGTCCTAAAAAATGAGTTGGCGCGATGTGAAAAGGAAAACTTTTCCGCCGAAGCCAGCTCACAGCCTCCGCAGATGAAAGCCGCCATCGACATTGATCACTTCGCCGGTGCTGAACGGAAAGGCGCCTTGCGCGATGGCGGCCACGGCCTTGGCCACGTCGCCGGGCTTGCCCCAGCGCTGGATCGGCGTGAGTCCGCCGGCGATGAGCTGGTCGTAGATTTCCTTCACCGGGGCGGTCATGTCGGTGGCGATGAGGCCGGGGCGGATTTCATAGACGTTGATGCCGTGCTCGGCGAGCCGCGCGGCGAAGAGCGGAGTGAGCATCGAGAGCGCGGCTTTGGAGACGCAGTACTCGGCGCGGTTCATAGACGCGGTGTAGGCGCTGATCGAGGAGACGGTGATGATCTTGGCCTTCGGCGCGTTCATGGGCCGGGCGCCGGCCAGTTCGATCATCCAGCGGGCGGCGAGTTGGGTGAGGAAGAACGGCCCCTTGGCGTTGACGCTCATCAACCGGTCGTAACTGGCCTCGGTCGTCTCGAGCAGGTCGGCGCGCGTCTCGGGCGCGAGGCCGGCGTTGTTGACCAGCAAATCCAGCCGCTCGAAGCGGGAGCGGGCGAAGTCGATGAGCCGCGCGCGGCCGTCCGTGTTCCCGATGTCCGCCGGGCAGATTTCGGCGCGGATGTTCTGGTCGTTGGTCATGGCGAGCGCGGTGCAGGCCATGGACGTTTGCTGGGCGGCGGTGGTGTTCGAGGCGTAATTGATGACGAGATCGTATCCGAGCCGCGCGAGTTCGAGCGCGATGCCGCGCCCGATGCCGCGGGAGGCGCCAGTGATGATGGCTACTGGATTCACGTCCGGAGAATAGTTTTTTTTCGCGCGGGAAGAAAGGCAATTATCACGGAGGGCGGCGCGCGCCGACAAGCGGCTCGCCTCCCGAAATAAATCCAGCCAGCCTTGTCCCATGATGAGCCGGAGAAAATTAGCCGGGGCCGGCCGGTGGCGGACGCCAGGGACAAGTCTGCCCAATCGGCCGAGTTGACCGGCGCGCTGGAAGTCGGAGGGCGAAAGCTGCCGGTTAAAGCGCTCACCCGCCTCCGGCACCACAGCGGCCAGGGTGATGAGAAAAATATCGGGCTCATGCTGGACAAACGTTTCACCCTCAAGGCCGCCGACCTCGGACTGAAAGCCATCCCGGCCGACGCGCTGATTGAGGTCCGCTTCACCCTTACCGCCTATCCGCCGCAAGCGGCAGCCGCGCAGTGACGGTCTCGTGCGGCACCCGCCAGGCGAAGCGCCCGGCGGCGTGTTCGAACAGCACGTTCCGGACAGAATCTGCTTGGCATCTTCCCGGCACGGCAGTAGTCATTGCCCCATGCCTTCACCAATTCTTCCCACCGGGACGCGTTCCACTTTGAACCGTCGTCACTTCATCAAATACGGCG
>CANMZY010000095.1:0-9887 GCA_947502425.1 Verrucomicrobiales bacterium | reverse complement strand
GATCGACTCACGCCTGGCCTTCAAAACCGGCAAGACCAACGAGGCGCTCGCGCTGGCCACGCGCGCGATCGAGGCCGGGGCGGATGATCCCAAGTACTATTATTTTCGCGGCTCGCTCCACGAGGCCATTTATCAGCCCACGAAAGCCGTGGCCGATTACGACGCGGCGCTCAAGCTCAACCCGAAGGCGGTGGAAATCATCGAGCGCCGCGGCGAACTCCATTTCAAGCTCGGCCATTTCCCGGAATCCATCGCCGACTTCGACCGCGTGATCGTCCTCGCGCCGCCGCAGGGTCCGCACCACTGGCAGCGCGGCATCGCCCTCTACTACGCCGGCCGTTTCGAGGACGGCCGCAAACAATTCGAGTCCCACCAGACCGTCAACCCCAGCGACGTGGAAAACGCCGTCTGGCACTACCTCTGCGTGGCCCGCCTGCAAGGCGTGGAAAAAGCCCGCGCCGCGCTGATCGAAATCAAAGGCGACGGCCGCGTGCCGATGATGGAAATTTACGCGCTCTTCCAGGGAAAGTTGAAACCCGAGGACGTGCTCAAGGCGGCGATGGTCGGCGATCCCCCGGCCCTCCGGCTCCGCAACCAGCTTTGCTACGCGCACCTCTACCTCGGCCTCTATTACGAAGCCGCCGGCAACGAAAAGCTGGCACGCGAGCACATCTTCAAGGCCGCCGGTGAATTCAGCCAGGACCACTACATGGGCGAAGTGGCCCAGGTCCACGCCGCGGTTTTCCGCAAAACGAAATAGGCCGCGATTTCAAGATCGGAACAACGTAGGACAGGCGTCGCGCCTGTCTCCATCTTCAGATCTCAAGAGGCAAAGTCGGAGACAGGCGCGACGCCTGTCCTACGGAATCGTGCCAATCAAGACGGGCTTGCTTCGACCGTCTGGTGAAGCGCCGGAAGGCGCACCGAAAAGTGTATGAACCGAGGAAGCGGCCTGGTTCTCTGGAGCCTTTCCTATTCGTGTCGGTTCGTGTGCATTCGTGGTTTGAATCGTTCCGCGCTCACATCGCCAGTTGCACCACGCGCTCCTGAATCTGCTCCGACCAGCGCGCGATGTAGCTGCACACTCGATAAAGCTGCTCCAGCCTTTCGAGCGGCAGCGCGGCGGGACGGGCCGGATCACCAACGGGCGGGGCGGATTCCCAGCGCGCGTTGAGCGAACGCAACTCGGCGTTCAACTCGGCGCGCTTCGCGTTGATCTTCTTTTGCAATTCGTTCAAGCGATCGGTCCATTCCATGCCGAGCTCGAAAATTTTCACCTTCAGCAGCGGCGAGGTGACGCCGGCTTTTTCCGTGAGGAAGCCATCCACGTCGCGGCACAACTGGCCGACCTCGACAAACAAATCCATCGTGCCGGGCGGAATGCGCTGGATGTCCGAGGGCTTCGCGCCGAGTTCGAGTTCGAGGAGATGGAGCAGGCGGTCGCGCGGTTCGCGCAGACAGTTGTAGGCGGCGTTGAGTTCAGCGTAACGATGGTTGGCGGCGAGCTTCCCGGCCTCGCCTTCGGAGTAGACGCGGTCGGGATGGGCGCCGGCGGAAAGCGGGAGGAACCTAGCCCTGAGCGCGTCGGAGTCGAGCCACGGACGGCGCGGTTCGTTGAGGAGTGAAAAGGAATCCATTATGGATTGGTTGAGAGTTCAAAGTTGAGTGTTGAGAGCCGGAGGTTGGCTGCATTCATACTCTCAACTTTCAACCTTCATCTCTCAACTAGGCTGAAAAACTCTCGCCGCAGGAGCAGCTCGTCGCCGCGTTCGGGTTCTTCACCTTGAAGCCGCCGTCCGTCAACGCGTCGATGTAGTCCAGCTCGCTGCCGGTCACGTAGAGCGCGCTCTTGGGATCGACCACCACCTTGATGCCGGCGGTCTCGACGAGGATGTCGCGGCTGGCCGGCGCGTCCTGCAAATCCATCTTGTATTGCAGCCCGGAGCAGCCGCCACCGACCACGGCCACGCGCAACACGCCCTGGGCGCGCCCCTGCTTGGTGAGCAGCGAGCTGACCTTGTGCGCGGCGCTGGGCGTGACCTTGATAAGCCGTTCATCACCGACCCGGAAACTGGGCGGGGCGCTGGGCTTGTTGGCGGCGGAAGCAATCATACGTCACGTGAACGTATCGGCATCGGCGGCCAGCGTCAACCAGGGGGAATTCGTCGTTCCTTTATGAAGTTTGGAGTTCCGTCCCGCCCGTCGCGGGACGGTCAGCGGGGTGCGCCGAACCGCCTGAAAGCGGAACCCCAAACCAAGCAGGCCACCACCCAATCCGCTTCACAGCGACGCACGGACTTTCTTCACGCCCGCGACCAGGCTCTTCAATTTCTGCTTCGCCGCCCACCGCGCGGTCTGGCTCAGGCCGCAGTCGGGCGCGAACGACAGCCGGTCCGCCGGCGCTAATTTCAGGCAGGCCCGCACGCGGTCGGCCACGTCGTCCGCCGTTTCGATGTAGTAGCTCTTCACGTCGATGATGCCAACGGCGGCGTCCTTTTTCGCGGTGATGAGCTGGAGGATTTCCAGCTCGGCAAATTCGCGGCCCGCCATCTCAACGTGGATTTCGTCCACCTGCATGTCGAGAAACGCCGGGAACATCGGCGCGTAACGTCGCGGCCCCACGGCGCGGCCCTTAAAATTCCCGAAGCAAAGATGCGTCGAAAGCCGGCACTGGCCCACCACCGGCTCGACGGTGCGGTTAAAAATATCGACGAACTTTTTTAGATCCTCGCGGTGCGCGTAGCAGCTCATCGAAGGCTCATCGACGGTGATTTCGCGGCAGCCGGCCTTGACCAGTGCGGTCAGTTCCGCCCGCACCAGCGGCAGCAGCGCCTCGGTCAGCGCGTAGCGGTCGGGGTATTGCGCGTTGGGAATAAGCCGGCCGCTGAGGGTGTAGGGGCCGGGGACGCTGGCTTTCAAAACGGTGTTCTGTGTCCCCGGCCCGGCTTTCAGTTGCGAAGCCGCGAGCCGCTGCAACCGCTCGAAATCTTCCACCGTGCCCAGACCGCGCGACGCGGCCAGCGGGCCGATGACCTGGTGCTGGCCGCGCTGGTCATGCGCCGGCGGACCGAAGCGGCGTGACGACGCGGACTCAAGTTCGAGGCCATCGATGAAACCGTAGAAGGACAAATTGAAATCCAGCCGCGTCTGTTCGCCGTCGGTGACAACATCCAGCCCGGCGTCGAGCTGGTCGCGCAGGGCGATGCTCACCGCGTCATCGACCATCTCGGCGCGGTCGGCGTCGCCAAACTGGTCGAGGTGCTGGCAGGCGTATTCCAGCCACGCGGGAAAAGGATAGCTGCCGATGACGGTGGTGCGGAGGGAGGGTGAAGGCATGAGGTATGAGGTGTGAATTATGTGGAACCGTCTCGGGAGCTTTTAATGATGGAAGCAATGATGGCCATCAGTTCGTCGGACTCTTGAAGCAACAGGGAAAGTTTTTCTTGGTTTGACGGTGCCGCTGTCCACCAGCAGTTCCAGCCAGTAAATGGTCTCTTCGAGTTCCTTCTGGCTATCTCCCAGTTTGGAAATAAATTCTGCGCGTGAACGGGCGCGGTAAGCTTCACGGTAGTTTGCGCCAACCAACGTGCCGGAACGAAACACCTGGCTCCCCAAAATCCGTCCCTCGCGCGAATCCGGCAGTGACGAGCACATTTTGCTGATTCGCAGCGCGAACTTTTTTGTCCGCAATCGCAGATCTTGGCGCCGTTTTTCATCACTCATACATCAACCTCATCCCTTCGCCCCGATGCTTTGATAAAGTTTCGCGAGCCTCCTCGCGTGCTCGTCATACGCGGCTTCAAACAGCGTGGTCGCCTTCTTCTCGCCGACGACCGCACCAGCGGTCAGCACTTTCGGCGGCTGGCCGGCCTTCGTCAGACGCGCGGCGACCTCGGCCTTGATCGAGTTCACCAGCAGGCAGCCGCCAACAGTCGAGCCGGGCGCGACCGGCGTGGCGAGGCCGTGAATCTTCACCATCGCGTCGCCGACGGGCGCGCCGGTGTCGAGCACGAGGTCGGCGAAGTCCTGCAATTTTTTCCCGTGCGGATGCCGGCTGCGGCTGGCGTCGGAATGCTTCTGGCTAATGATGGCCACGACTTTCACGCCGCGCTGCTGGAAGCACTCGGCCATTTCGATGGGGACGAGGTTGCAGCCGCTGGAGGAGGCGACGAGCGCGGAGTCTTTCGGCGACAGGTCGAAGTTCCGCAAAATGCGCGCGGCCAGTCCCGGAACGTTTTCCAGAAACATCGCCTGTCGCTGGCCGTTCGGGCCGACGACCATGTTGTGAAAACTGAGCGAGAGTTCGACGATGGGATTGAAGCCGGGAAACGAACCATAACGCGGCCACATTTCCTCGACCAGAATCCGGCTGTGGCCGGAACCAAAGAGGTGAACCATGCGGCCGGCGAGGATGGTTTTGGCAAAGATGGCCGCGGCCTTTTGAATGGCCGGCTGCTGCTTTTCAACAGCGGTGATCAGGTCGCGGCATTGGCTGAGATAGTCGGCACTCGGAGTCATGGGTGCGACGATAGGGGAGCGGCGCCGCGGGGAAAAGCGGATTGTTCCAGGGCCGCGCAAACCCTGCTTGCGCCGGCGTTCAGGCCGGATGCAAAACATTCGCTGCCGCGCCGAACGCGCCGGCCAGTTCACCAAGCTGCGCCGGCAAAATTTTCACCCGCTGGCCGCCGGGCTGCCATTCGACTTCGCGCAGAAAAATTTCCAGCGGCCCGAACAATGCCGCGCCGGCCCGCGCGATGCCGCCGCCAATGATGACCGCCTCGGGATCAAGCACGTTGACGAGGGAACCGAGTCCGCAGGCCAGCGCGCGCACCGAGTGGAGCCAGACCCGCGTGGCCTCGGCGTCGCCGGCCAGATGCGCGGCGACCAGTTCGTGCGTGGTCTGGTAACGTCTGCCTGAACGCTCCGGAAGCGTCTTGTTGCCAATGGCCAGTTCCAGCGCGCCGGGGCAGCCCGTCGAGTCCGGCGGCCCCTGCCAGTCGATGACGCTGTGGCCGAAATGTCCCGCCCGCCCGATGGCGCCGCGCAGCAAATGACCGTCCACCATCGCCGCGCCGCCGACGCCCGTGCCGAGCGTGAGCAGGAAAACATTTTGCAAACCACGCGCCGCGCCGCGCCAGACTTCGCCGAGCAACGCCGCGTGCGCGTCGTTTAACACCGGCACGGGCCGCGTCGCGCCGAGATAGTCCGTCCAGTCCAAACCCTCCAGACCGGCCAGCCGCCCGGGCATCACCGCGATGCTGCGTCCATCCCGGGCCGCGAGGCCGGGCGCGGACAAACCGATGGCCGCCGCCGGGCCAATCTCGCGCTGCATCCGCTGGACGAGCGCCCGGGTTTTGCGCGCCCACTCCATGTCGGCGTCGATGAAGGATTCATTGGCCTCGGCAATTTTTTTCCCGTCGGGCGTGACGGCAACGGCCTTGATGCTGGTGCCGCCGAGGTCGATGCCGAGGAAGTGCTCAGCGCTCAGTGCGTCAGTGCCTGGCGTTCGAGTAGTTGTCATGGCGCGACTGATTACTGAGCACTGGGCACCGGGCACTGCCCCTCACTCACGCTCCATCCACCGTCCACCGCCAGCACCTGGCCGGTGACGAACTTCGATGCGTCGGACAGGAAAAATACCACCGCCGCGTCGAGGTCGGTGGGCTGGCCGATGCGCCCGCCGTCGAGCGGTTGCTTGGTCTTGATGAACTGCAAAACCGACTCGTCCCCCTGCGCCCGCTCGGACATCAGCGTGACGACGAGCGCCGGGGCTAGGACGTTGAAACGAATCCCCTCGCCCGCGTACTGCGCCGCCGCCGATTTCGTCAGGCCGATGATCGCCGCCTTGCTCGTGGCATAGGCCTGCGTGCTGAAAAATTTGGGGGACGGCGAGAAGCCGAGCACCGAACCCATGTTCAGCACCGAGCCGCCGCCACCCTGCTGGAGAAACTGCCGCGCGGCCGCGCGGTTCGAGTAGAAGAGCGACGTGAGATTTTGCTCAAGAGTGTAGTGCCAGCCCTGGTCCGTGATTTCGTGCAACGGCCCGTCGCCGCGCCGGCGACCGCTGCCGCCCGCAACGTGATACAGGCCGTGGAAGCCGCCGAACTTTTTCAACGCAAGCTGAACCGCCTCCTCGGCGGTGGCGGGCCGCGTGGCATCCGCCGTCAGCCCTGCTGCTGAACCTCCCAACTCCGACAACGTAGCGGCCACTTTGTCCGCCTTCCGTCCGACGATCACAACTTTGGCGCCGGCCGCAACACAGGCGCGCGCCGCCGAGCCGCCCAGCCCGCTGGTGCCGCCAACGAGGACGAGAATTTTTCCGGCAAGATTGTTCACGACCTGTTTGTAGCGAAGGATCCGGGGCAAATCCAGCTTTCGCCACCAAGCAGCTGCGACGAGGCGTCGCAACCACGCACCGTCACGGCAGCGTCACCGTGACTTCGGCACTGAAGGTGAGGTTGGGGTCGCCGCGCTCGGAGAGCGTGCGGGCCAGCGTCGCGATGGTGCGCGGTACGCGGTCGGAAAACAATTTGGCCTCTCCCGCGCGGATGGTGACAGGTTGATCGAGATTTAACATCGCGTCGTTCAACAACACGGTGATCGCCGGGGCGTTGGAAGCAGCGAGGCACGCAAGAACGAGAATTAACCGGCGGCAATATTTTTTCATATTGGGTTGGTTAAATGAGGGATCACGTAGATCCGAGGTCGGAGTCCGGACGCTTACCCCGAATCAGTGTAGCCGCCCATTTAAGGGCGGCTGAACACTCTGCCTCGACTAAGGTGTAAAGTCCGTAGTCCTTTATGCATTGGGCTTATCTTCCGAAGCGTGCCTTTTCCGGAGACTGCAACAAGCGGAGGTCCTGAAGCAGATCTTCCTGGCGTTCGAAATTGCGGAGGGTCACCTTGAACGCATTGCGAGCTGTCCAAGCTTTATTCGCAAACTGAATCTTCGGCTGATTGTCGAAAATGGCGACCCCGAGTAACTGAATGTTGTTTTGGTCCGCGATAGCAGAATACTTGTCGATGAACTCCTGCCCGCGGCGGATGTAGTAGCGCCAGCTCGCCTCATAGTCGTTTGCGTCATAGAGCTCAGAGCCTTTTTTGAGCGTATCCTGCACGAATGTGATGGCATCCACGCTGGAGATATCTTTCTCCGGCAACTCCATCGGATCGGGGATGACACCCTCGATTACGTTGACCAGTCCGTTGTATCCCTCGATGTCGGTTTCACGGATGGAGACCCCGTTGATCGTGCGCTTGTCGCCGTCTCGCAGCAGGTAGATAGGCGCTCCGTGAATCGTGCGTAACCTGTTATACGGCTTGGAGTTTTCCGATACGTGTTTGCCCACAATCACGTGTCGGGCGAGGAGCCCGAAAATTACCTCGCGATTCTTCCCGGAAGGGTTGGCAATGATATCCGCGTATTTTCCGGAAGCTTTCCAAGCATCGTCGGTGGGCGCGAAAATCGTGAACTCCTGGGATGAAGCCACGTTGAGCGACAGTCCGCATGAATCCAGAAGTTTCACCAGAATACTGAAACGATCGTCTTTCCTGAGAATGTCGAAAAGGCCCCTTTCCGACGGAGGAATCACACTGTCGATCACGTGCACAATGCCGTTCGCGCAGGGCAGGTCGGTTTGTTTGATAACCGCTCCATCGACCGTTGCTCCGCCAGCGGTCGCTTTGAAATTCAATTGCTGACCGAATATGGACCGGGGTGTGACATCCGAGACGCCGAGACTGCGGAGCCCAGGCACTTTTCCGGCCGCAAAGATTCCCTCGGTGATGTGATGCTTGATGATGTCTACCAGACGCTGGTCATTTTCCGGAAGGAAGAGCGATGCGACATAATCCGGCGGCAGTTTTTTGAACGCCTCATCGGTCGGCGCGAACGTCGTGTAGAGTCCGTGCATATTTTGGAAAGTTTTCCCCTGACGACTTGCCGTGATGGCTTTGGTGAAAATCGTGAAGCGTCCATCTTTCTGGAGACGCTGAAAAAGATCGTCCGTCGTCGGAGTCAGCACTGTGTCGATCAGATAAATCACGCCATTGGAACAGGGGATAGGCTTCGCCGTAAATCCGGCCCCGCCGATAATTTTTTTCTTGTAGTCGATTGAAACGAACTGGCCCGATGCAGTTCTGAGCAGAGTGAATCGTTCTAGCCCGAATTCCGGTTCGGAGCTGGGGAGCACATGGAAATTGAACACCTCCTCAAGCCGCTCGTTGTTCTGTGGCGCCAGCAAAGTCTCGACTGCACCCTTCGGCAGCTTCTTGAAGGCCTCATTCGTCGGCGCGAACAAGGTGAAGCGGGAACCCGTCTCTTTTGAGAGAGCGGATCCGAGTTTGGTCTTCTCCAAAAGCGCCTGCAGGCTGCTGAGGTCATCCCTCTCGCGAACCATTCGCCCGATGGTCTGGGCTTCAGCTGGATCGGCTGCGTTGAGACTTTGCGGCGTGACAAGTGACAGGAGCAATGCGGCTCCCCCGACGATTACATGTTTTAGTTTTTTCATAGTGTATAGATTAGAAAGTTTAGGCGGGCTTTTTGACTTATTCGCTGAGGTAAGATAGAGCATGTTAGTGAGAAACGGTTTCAATGTGGTCTTTCGCCCAAATGCTGGAAATGGATTCAAAAATTGCTAGGAATTTACTTTCTGGACGCTGCGCGGTTTAGATAAAGCGTTAGCCAACGAATGGCGAGCGAGTCCAAAAATCATTGATGTCGTAACGACCGTCGATCAATGGCTCACCCGCGAGTGATACAACTTCAATTGGCTTGGAAAAACCCGGCAAGTTGACTGGGCTGTGTGGCACCGAATACACGCCTACTGGCAAATTTGTGGTTTGGTCTGCCGGTATCAAAGTGCCGATACCAACCGCTGCGTCACACAAACGTGCTGCCAAGTTTGGTGCGTTCCCGATGTAGTCCTGGCCTTCAAACAGCATGGTGTCGCCAGTGGCAATACCGATGCGCAAAGAAAGTGGGGCACAGGCTGTAATCGCGTGACGTTGCAGCTCCATTGCAAAAGTGATGCCATCGAGTGCTCCTACAGCCACTGCCATCAGACCATCGCCGAGATATTTGTCGATGCGCACGCCTTGATGTGAACCAACGGCTCGAGCAACGCCGCGAAACTGGGTGAGCAACTGCGCGGCAGCACCATCTCCAAAACTCTCGGTGTAATTGGTGAACCCCGAGAGGTCAACGAAAATGAACGTTCTTCCGAAGCGCATACTGAACTACTGATAGGAATTTGCTTTTTGGACTCTCCGCGGTTTAATGCTGATGCTTTGGTTAGTTCAGACTCGACAAAGTCTGGTCGAGCGCGCCGCGTAAAATCCAAGCTTGCTGGCGGGCGGATTTCTCGGCGCGTGCTTCCTTGAGCGCTTTGGCCAGCACTTTGCGCGCGGACTCCGGGACGCTGTTCATGCTGCGCAGCGCCTCAGCGGTGACTTCATAAAGTGCGGCGCATCCGGCCACATCACCGTTGTTAAAAATCGGCACACCGCGCTCGATCGCCAGATCGATCAGACCACCCGGCTTGAGAGGTCCAGTTTCCGTAGTGGCCGGAATCAGGACCCGATCAATCACATGAATGATGCCGTTGGATGCCGCAATGTCCGCCGTGATCAGGGTCGCTGGCCCGACCCGAACCCGTCCATCTTCAAACTTGAAAGCAATCTTGGACCCCTGCAGCGAGACCCCCTCGCGGGCCTCCAGCGCTTTGGCCAAAGTCACCCGGCCCGCAAAGACATGGTTCTTGAGAATGGCCACCAGTTGCTCCCGGTTTTCGGGTTTCACCAAAGTCTCCACCGTTCCGGAGGGCAGCTTGGCAAAAGCCTCGTCCGTCGGCGCGAGCACCGTCAATGGTCCCTCGCCCGAGAGCACT
>CANMZY010000094.1:0-9960 GCA_947502425.1 Verrucomicrobiales bacterium | reverse complement strand
CCCGCCCCCGCCGCCAGATCTCAATCCCCCCGCGGCACCCCCGGCGACCATCATGCTCACCGGCATCACCACCCTGAACGGCCCGGCGAAAGTGCTCTTGGAAATCACCGATGCCGTCACCAAGAAAGTTGATCGCCCGCCGCCGCTGCTGGTCGGCGAGAAACAAGGAACCGTCGAGGTCGTCTCCATCGATCCGGACAAAGGGGCGGTCACCATCCGAAACGCCGGCAGCGAAATGACCCTCACCTTCGAGAAGAACGGCATCAAGCCTACCGGGGCCGCGCCCGCGCCCGTCCCCTTGTTTCAGCCTCCCATGACCGGTGCTATTCCCGTCCCCGTCCCCGGAAACACCCTGTCCAGTCCCGGCGCGGGGCACGGAGGCGGCAACGTGATCATGGCCGGCGGCACTCACGGGGCGACGCCCGCCGCCATTCCCAACCCGGGCTTCGTCAATCCCAACCCGGCTTTTTCCAGCGGCTTGATTCCGCCCCGCCCGACCCGCGGGGTGCTGACCAGCGGCGACAACAACAACTACAATCCCAATGCTCCCCGGCAACTGACCCGGGAAGAGCAGATGATTCTGATCGAAAGGAACCGGGCCAATCCCAACCGCGTCGGCCCGCCCCTCCCTCCCACGCCCTTTACTCCTCCCAAGATCCTTCTCCCGACTCCTGTTCCGGGAAACATTTCGATTGAAAATTAACTGATTTCAATCCCCACCGGGCAGTGATCTGAATCCATCACCTGTGGGCGGATGAAGGCGGACTGCAAACGCGGGCGCAACACAGCGCTCATCAGGAAATAGTCGATGCGCCAACCGACGTTCCGTGACCGCGCGCCGGACATCGGACTCCACCAGGTGTAATGTCCCCCGCCCTTCTCGAATTCTCGGAACGTATCGACAAACCCGGCCTGCACACCCGCGCTGAAGCCGGCCCGTTCCTCCGGCGTGAAGCCGTGGTTTTTCGCGTTGGCCTTCGGATTCGCGAGATCCATCTCCGTGTGCGCCACGTTCAGGTCGCCGCACCAGATGACCGGCTTCCTGCGCTCTAGTTTTTTTAGATACGCCAGGAAGTCCCGGTCCCATTGCTGTCGGTAGGCCAGGCGGGTAAGTTCACGCTGCGAGTTGGGAACATACACGTTGACCAGAAAAAAATCAGCGAACTCGGCGGTGAGCACGCGCCCTTCTCCGTCGTGCTCCTCCCGTCCGATGCCCGGCGTGACTTGGAGCGGGCGCACCTTCGTAAAAATAGCGGTGCCGGAATAACCTTTCTTCTCCGCGCTGTTCCAGAACGTGGTGTAATGCGCCGGCCAAAGCTGCTCGACCTGGTCTGGATGGGCCTTCGTCTCCTGCAGGCAGAGAATGTCGGGGGCCTCCTCGGCCAGATACTTCAGGAAATTTTTCCGCAGCACGGACCGCAGGCCGTTGACGTTCCAGGAAATGAGTTTCATGTCTGTGAGTTTTTCAGGATTCGTCCGGCTCCGCTTCGTCGAGATGCCCGCCTTTGGGGAGATTTTCGTAGCCGCGAAAGTGATCGGGACGGAGCGGTTCGGAAATCTTGTTCTCCTCGCCGAGCCATTTGCCAAGGTCGATGAGCTTGCACCGATGCGAGCGGAACGGGCCGTATTTTCCCTCGAACCATTCGCCCGGCTTCTGGCAGGCGGGGCATTTGACGACTTTGCTCTTCATCATCGGAATCCCGCGCCACGACCCGGCGGCGCGAAGGCGGATCACTCCGCCTTCTTGCGCGTGTAGGTGTGCGTCGCGTGGCCGAAGAAAACCTCGGCGGCCTCCATCAACGTCTCGGACAAGGTCGGATGCGGATGCACCGCCAGCGCGAGGTCTTGGACGGTCGCGCCCATTTCCACGGCCAGCACGCCTTCGGCAATCAGTTCGCCCGCGCCGTGGCCGACGATGCCCACGCCCAGCACGCGCTCGGTCTTCGGATCAACGATCAGCTTGGTCAACCCGTCCGTGCGATCAAAGGTCAGGGCGCGCCCGCTCGCCGCCCACGGAAATTTCGCGACGGTGACTTCGATGCCTTTCGCCTTCGCCTCGGTCTCGGTCAGCCCGCACCAGGCCACTTCGGGATCGGTGAAGACGACCGCCGGGATGACGACATTTTCAAACGCGCTGTCCTCACCGAGGATGACTTCGACGGCGATGCGCGCCTCCTTGCTCGCCTTGTGCGCGAGCATCACGCCGCCCGCGATGTCGCCGATGGCGTAGATGCCGGGCACATTCGTCTGCTGCTGCGGGTTCACCTTGATGAAACCTTTTTCGTCGCGCGCAATGCCGGCGTGCTCAAGGCCGAGGTCTTCGCCGTTGGGCGCGCGGCCCACGGAGACGAGCACGCGGTCGTAGAGTTCGGTTTTCTTTTCGCCGTTGAACTCGATCTCCACCTTGATCTGTTTGCCGACGGTGGACATTTTCTGGACCTTCGCCTTGAGCCGGACTTCCTTGAAATTGCTCTGCGCGTATTTCATCACCGGCCGCGCGAGATCGGGATCGGCGGCCGCGAGAATCGTGTCGAGCGCCTCGACGAGCGTGACCTGGCTGCCGAGCGAGGCGTAGACAGTGCCCAGTTCCATGCCGATGTAACCGCCGCCGATGACGAGCAGGTTTTCCGGGATGTCCTCGATCTGCAACGCCTCGGTGGAGGTCATCACGCGCGGATTGCCTAGGTCCCACGCCTTGGGCAGCGCCGGCTTGGATCCGACCGCGATGATCGCCTGGTCAAACTTGACAAATTGCTGCCCCTCGCTCGTTTCCACCCGCAACGTCTGCGCGTCCTCGAAATGGCCGCGCCCATGAATGACCTGCACCCCGCGCGCCTTGGCCAGCGCGGCGATGCCGCCGCCCAACTTGGTGAGAATCGACTGCTTCCACGCGCGCATCTTATCGAGGTCGATGCGCGGCTTGTCGAAAATAATCCCGTGTTCGCCCGAATGTTTCGCGTCGTTCACCAACCCGGTGACGTGGAGCAGCGCCTTGGAGGGAATGCAGCCACTATTCAGGCAGACGCCGCCGAGGTTTTTTTCCTGCTCGATGAGGATGACTTTTTTGCCCTGGTCGGCCGCGTAGAACGCGGCGGCATAACCGCCGGGGCCGGCGCCAAGAACGAGCACTTCAGTTTTGATCGGGTCCATGTTTCTAAAAAATTAAAGCTTAACGTCCGCTTCGGTGAATCCTTCCAGCGCCGCCACCAGGTCCACGGTGAACCGCGCCGCCACGCCGCCATCGATCACGCGATGATCGTAGGCCACGCACACCGGCATCATCATCCGCGCGACGATCTGGCCGTCGCGCACCACCGGCTTGAGCACGCTCTTGCCGAGGCCGAGGATGGCGACTTCGGGGCGGTTGATGACCGGGGTAAAATGCGCGCCGCCAATGCCGCCCTGGTTCGAGATCGTGAACGTGCCGCCCTGCATCTCTTTCAAGTCGAGCTTGCGATCCCGCGCCTTCGCGGCCATCTCGGCCACGTCCTTCGAGAGCTGCAGCAAATCCTTTTTGTCCACGTCGCGGATGACCGGCACGAGCAGGCCCGCCTCGGTATCCACGGCGAGACCGAGATGAAAATATTCCTTGAAGACAATTTCGCCCGGCACCTCGTCGAGACTGCTGGCAAAAACCGGATGCTGCTTCAGCGCCTTCACCACGGCCTTGAGCACGAACGACGTGACCGTGAGCCGCGCGCCCTTCGCCTCGTAGGCCGGCGCGAACTTTTTCCGCAGCTCGTTCAGGCCGGTCAAATCCGCCTCGTCGAACTGCGTCACCTCCGGCACCAGCGTCCGGCTCTCGACCATCCGCTGCGCGATGACCTTCCGCAGCGGCGTGAACGTCCGCTTGTAGATCGAACCCCACTGCGCGAAATCCACGCTCACCGGCGCAAGCTGGGCCGCGGCGCCCGGCGCGGACTTCGGCTGCGCGGCGATCTGCTGCACGTGCGCCAACCACGCCTTGATGTCCGCGAGCACGATGCGTCCACCGCTTTCACTGCCGCGAATCTTGCGGAGATCCAGGCCCAGTTCGCGCGCCAGCTTGCGAATGGACGGCGCGGCCGCGACGGATTCATTCACCGTTTCCAGTTCCTCTCCGGAAATTTCCTCCACCGCTTCCTCCACCTCGACCGGTGCCGCCGCCTTCGCCGCCGGCCGTGGCGTGGCAGTCTTTTGCACAACGGGCGCAGCCGCTGGCGCGGTCCCGCCGTCATCGACGACGAGGATCATCTGGCCGACGGAAAGCTTGTCGCCCTCCTTGACCCGGATCGACCGCACCACGCCGCCCGCGCTGGCGGGAATCGGCGCGACGGCCTTGCCGGTTTCCAGTTCGATGATGTTCTGGCCCTTTTTGATCGTGGCGCCCTCCTTGACCAGGATGCTCACCACAGTCCCGGAGTCAGCGCCTTCACCCAAATTCGGTAGCTTCACGTCCATAAATTCAAGGCGAAGAATGTGAGTTGGAACTTTGTAATTGCCTAGAAAAAATTCAGGAAAAATGCACGGCCGGCCGGCCGGCCGGGACCGGGGTCACCAGTCCTGCCGCACCAGCACATGCACCGCCGCCATCAGCACCAGGCAGAGCAGCGACATCAGCAGCGCGGACGGAACCAGACAAGACACGGCGATCATCGCCACCCCGCCCACCCACGGCACCCACGACTGCTGCCGCTTGCCGTAGATGAAATAGCCCACGCCAATGGAACTCCAGAGGAGCGAGGCGAAGAGGAAGTTGGCGTTGAGAAAGTTCACGACGGTCGCTGGTTGCAATCCGCTGGCGGCTTCGACCTCGGGCTGGCACCGGCCAAACTGCATTTCACGGCTTGGAAAAAAGATGGTCGGGGCGGTGAGATTTGAACTCACGACCTTCTGAACCCCATTCAGACGCGCTACCAAGCTACGCTACGCCCCGACCGGTTCACCCGTCGCGGACGACAGGTGTGCTGAATATCACGGAGCGCGCTTTTGAATTCAATAACTTTCACCGTTTCATTCGGCGGAGGCGTTTCACGCCCGCTCCAACCCCTTGGCTGGATGAGCCGCGCCGGCCAGTGGCGCCGCCGTCCCGGCGGTGTCTCCGGGCGTCTCGCCTCTGAAATTTTTCATCCGAGGGCGGGACGCCCGCCCCACCATCTTGTCTCCGTTTCCACTTGGGTCACTGCCCCGAACGGAGCCGGTGCGTCGGCGTTGGCTTGCCGGGCTTGAAGTGCTCGAAATGCTCCAACTCGACCGCGAGACCCGCCGTCCCGATGGCCGCGAGCGCGCCGTGAAAGGCGGCGTGCAGCACTTCCGGCTCGGCTTCGGCGCGCAGGTTCACGATCACCCGCCCCCGTTCCAGCGCGTCCTGCAGTTCCTGCGACAGCTCCGGCACGTAATCGTTGCGGACGAGATTGATCACGGCGAGATCGCCCACCGCCGCCTCAGGGTCGAGCGTCATTTTCAAATGGGCCACTTCCGCGCCGGCGGCCTGGAGGCGGCGCTGCATTTCCTCGGCGAACTTTTTCAAGACCGCGTTGCCGTCGAACGGCGCGGGCGCGGCCAGCCGCACGGTGGCGTTGAGCCAGCCGAGCAGCGCCTCGCCGTCGGCATAGGCGGCGTAATCGACTTCCATCGCGGCGTCCGAGCGCGGCGCGGCGTCGGCGATGCGCGCGAACCATTCGTCCAGCCCCGTGCCGGTGCGGGCCGAGACGGTCAGTATTTCGGCGCGGGGAAACTGCCGGGCGAGGGCGGCGCGCAGGGCGTCGAGCCGGGGCGCGTCGAGCAGTTCGCTCTTGTTGATGACGATGAGGTCGGCCTCTTCAAGCTGCTTGCGGTAGATGTAGAGAACTTTTTCGGAAAATTTCGCGCCCGCCTCCAGGCCGAGCATGCGCGCGGCGCGGACCGGATCGACCAGCACGCTGAGGGGCGCGATGGCAAAGCGTCCGCCGTAGATGCGGCGCAGCGGATAGGTGACGGTGGCGACGAGATCGGTGCAACTGCCGACCGGCTCGGCGATGAACACGTCCGGGCGCGTGGTGGTGGAAAGTTTTTGCGCGGCCTCGAGCAGCGAGTTGAAACGGCAGCAGAAGCAGC
Organism: Verrucomicrobiales bacterium; assembly: GCA_947502425.1. Lineage (GTDB taxonomy): Bacteria > Verrucomicrobiota > Verrucomicrobiia > Limisphaerales > SIBH01 > SIBH01. The sequence continues at coordinate 3,885 of CANMZY010000094.1, read as the reverse complement.
CGCCGGAAATTTCCTCCACCGGAAAACCGCGCGCGGCCAGCATGGCGGTATCGACCAGTTCGCTGCCCTGGTCGTTGGTGATGAGTCCGACGCGCAGCCCCTGGTCGGCGAGGCGGCGGGCGAGCCGGGCGACGGCGGTGGTTTTGCCCGCGCCGAGAAAGCCGCCGATCATGATGTAGCGCGGAGCGCTGGTGGGGTTCATTTGATTTCCGCGTTCAACTGCTTTTCCAAAATTTTGTCAATCGCCTTGTCAAGGTACCGCGCGTAGGCGTGGACATCGAGGCAGTTGGCGTCGGGCGCGCCGCGAATCTGATAGAGCCAGCCGGCGCCGTACGGGTCTTTGTTCACCGCCGCAATTTTCTCCTTCAGCAGCGGATTGCCGCCGGCAAATTCACCGTTGGCCACGCAATACAGGTCCGAGATCGCCTTGAAGCCCTCGACCCAGCCGATGATCTGCCCGAATTCGACGGCCGCGCCCGGCTCCAGTTCGAAGCCGTGATCCACCATGTCGCCCAGCATCCGCGAGGCGAACTTGGTGAGGCCGACGCGAAACGTGCCGTCGGGCTGGCGCGCGATCCACGAATGGGCCGGGCTGTAGAGAAAGTCGAGCGGCAGTTGCGTGACGAAGTGCGAGCGTTTGTAATGCAGTGTTTTTGGACGCGGATTTTCCATGCGAGAACCGGCGCAAGGTAGCGGCGGTGCGCGGCGGCTGGCAAGCCCGCTGACAAAAAACTCGTCAGCGCGCGGCGCGGGCTTATCGTGGCGGGCCGTGATTTATTTCGACCACAACGCGACCACGCCGCTGCTGCCCGCCGCCCGCCAGGCCTGGCTCGACGCGGCGGCGCGGTTCATCGGCAACCCCTCCAGCCCGCACCGGCTCGGCGCGCGGGCCGACGCCGCGCTCCACGTCGCGCGCGAACAGCTCGCCGGTTTTCTCGGCTGCGACGCGCTTGATCTCGTCTGGACTTCCGGCGCGACGGAATCGAGCAGCACGGTCTTCCACCATCTCGCGCGCGGCGCGGCGGCGGACGCCACCGTCTGGGTCTCGGCCATCGAGCATCCCTGCGTGCTCGCGGCGGCGCGGCACTATTTCCCCAATCGTGTCCGGCTCATCCCCGTCACGCGCGGCGGCGTGGTGGAACTGGACTGGCTGCGGATGGCACTGAAAAAATCACGGCCCGCACTCGTCGCGGTGATGGCGGCCAACAACGAGACCGGCGTGCTCCAGCCCTGGCGCGAGGTGCTGGAACTGTGCCGCGCGGCGGGTGTGCCGTTTTTCTGCGATGCCGTGCAATGGATTGGCAAGCTGCCGGCGCACGGCTTGGGCGGTTGCGATTTCGTGAGCGGCTGCGCGCATAAGTTCGGCGGGCCGCGCGGCACCGGCTTTTTGAAATGCCCGGCGCGCGACCCGTTTCATCCCCTGCTCCTCGGCGGGCCCCAGGAGGAAGGCCGCCGCGCCGGAACGGAAAATGTGCCGGGTGTGCTGTCGATGCTCGCCGCGCTGGCCGCGCGCGAAGCTGCTTCGCCAGCGGAAAAACTGGCGAAGCCGCGCGCGACGTTTGAAAAACAACTGCCGGCCATCCTGCCCGGCGTGGAAATCCTCGGCGCGGGCGAGGCGCGGCTCTGGAACACCGTCTCGGCGCTGATGCCGGAGGCGGATTGCCGGCGGCGCTGGGTGGTGAAGCTCGACAAGCTCGGCTTCGCCGTCTCCACCGGCTCGGCCTGCGCGAGCGGCCAGGAGGAGTCGTCGCACGTCCTCGCGGCGATGGGACACACGCCGGCGGAGGCCGCGCGCGTGCTGCGGTTCAGCAGCGGCTGGGCCACGACGGCGGCGGACTGGAACGCGCTGGCCCAGGCGCTGAGGCAGGTTCACGCCGGGTGATTTGGATTGGAATCCTTCCGCCCGCCCGCTAGAAACTATCAAACAAATTAACCAAAGAAAAATATGATCACCCGCCGCCAAGCCATCCAACAGACCGCTCTCCTCACCGCCGCCGCCGCCGCATCCGCCCTGCCTGCCGCCGCCGCCCTGCCCGCCGCCGCCCTGCCCGCCGGGCCGTTCGTCCTGCCGCCGCTCGGCTACGCCTTCGACGCGCTCGAACCCCACATTGACGCGACGACCATGCAGATTCACCACGACCGCCATCACCAGACCTACATCACGAACGTGAACAAGGCGCTCGCCGACCAACCGGAGTTGGCGAAAAAATCCGTGGAAGACTTGCTGCGCGATCTGGCCTCCGTGCCCGAGGGCATTCGCAAGGCGGTGCAAAATCACGGCGGCGGGCACGCGAACCACGCGCTCTTCTGGCAGTGCCTGAAAAAGGACGGCGGCACGCCGAAGGGCGAACTGGCCAAGGCCATCGACGCGAAGTTTGGCAGCTTCGACAAGTTTCAGGCGGAGTTCACCAAGGCGGCGGCGACGCAGTTCGGTAGCGGCTGGGCGTGGCTTTCGCTCGACGGCAAGGAACTGCGCGTGGAGCAGACGGCGAATCAGGACAGCCCGCTCGCGCAGGGCCGCACGCCGCTGCTCGGCCTCGACGTGTGGGAGCACGCCTACTATCTCAAGTATCAGAACAAGCGCGCGGACTACATCACGGCCTTCTACAACGTGATCAACTGGGACTTCGTCGCGGCGCGTTTCGCCAAAGCCGGGCGCTGATTCACTACGGGATTTTGAGCGACGTCCGAAGCAGTCAGAACCACGCCCGCCCTCACCCCGGCCCTCTCCCCCAGGAGAGGGAGAACCGTCCGCCGCGTTTTGACGATACAAATATGCTGGGTTGACGTGCGGTTTCTCGGCGAGCGATGAAAGGTGGAGACATGTCGAGAAACGTCCGAGCTTTCAAAGCCGCCGCGTTGCTCCCCCTCTCCTCGGAGGAGAGGGCCGGGGTGAGGGCGAGCAATTCTCCAATCCATTCCGCCGCTACCGCGCCCTCAAATACCAAGGTTCGCCAGGACGTTGCTGATGGCGTTGACGGCCTGGACGAGCCGCGGATGGGATTCTTCAAAGCCTTCGACTGACGATTTCAAGCCGCGCAGGGAAAGCTCCGCGAGTTGGGGATTCTTTTCACCGCGCGTGGCTTCATGGGTGGAGATCACGGCGAAACCGGTGATGCTGCTGGCCTGGTCGGCGTTGGTCCGGCGAGTTCGCCGACTTCGCTCCGGAGCCGGACGAGCAGCTTCAGCAGTTCCCGGCGGTTCTCCTCTTTGAGCGAGGCGTTGTCACGGAGCCGGGCTTCGATTTTTTCAATGGTGCCGGGGACGTATAATTTTTCTCCTCAGGCGGAAGCAAACTGGCCTTCCTTGGTTTTGAACAAAATATTGAAGGTGGTCATCGAGCCGTAGCTGCGAGTGATGTATTGCTGCATCTCGACCTTCTCGGCGTCGGACAGTTTTTCGTGCGCGTTGATCTTCTGCTCCAGCACGCGCAGGTTGTTTCGGATCATCACGATCTTGTGGAAGAAAACTTCCAGCGGGACTTCCTTCGTCTGCAAAGCTGGATCGGTCGGGTGGAGGACGATCTTGCCATGGTGCCAGCGCAGGCCGAGTTCCTCGACGAGCGTGTCCGGCTTTTCCAGTCCGAGTTCGGCAACGACGGCCCGGACGGTCTCTTCGACGAAGAGCGCGAGCGGCTTCTCCAGGCTGGAAATGCTGGCGTGCGCCTCGGCGGGTTCGAGTCCGGCGGGGCCGGGCGCGATGGTCTTCTGGCCGTCGTCGAAACGGATCTCGGCCGTCTGCTCGCCGATGCTTTTCACCAGGCCAAGGCCGTATTGCGGATGCCGGACTTTCATGCCGACGTGCAGTGCTGCGATTTGCATGAGGCAATTTTTCACAGGTCGCGGCGGGTGTAAATGATTTCATGGGGGGCGTCTGTCCCAGTGG
>CANMZY010000093.1:0-9989 GCA_947502425.1 Verrucomicrobiales bacterium | reverse complement strand
CCGTGGCCGTGCTCGTCTGCATCACGGCCTTCGGCACCGGCTATCGCCAGACGTTGCGCGGCGAACTCGACCGCGCCGGCCTCCAGATAATGCTCGTGCCGACCGGCTGCCCCTACGACGCCGCCGCGCGCGTGCTGAAAAACAACACCCTCGAAAATTCCCTACCCGCCTCGGCGCTCGACCTCGCGCGCCGCGATCCCGCCGTGGCCGTAGCCGCGCCGTTCCTGATGGCCGCCCTGCCGCGCACCGACACCCGCCGCACCGACCTGTGGGTGGGGCTGGACGAAACCGCGCTCCCGCTCAAGCCCTGGTGGCGCGTCACCGCCGGCCGCACCTGGTTCAACGGCCCGGACGAGGTGATCCTCGGCGCGGATGCCGCCGCCCTCGAAATGCGCGCGCCGGGCGACAAATTTTTCAGCCCCGAAACGCGGCGCGAATTTCGCGTGGCCGGCGTCCTCGAACGCAGCGGCACGAGTGATGACAACGTCTTCTTCATTCCCCTGGCGACCGCGCAGGCGATGTTCGCGCAGACCGGACGGCTGACCGCCATCGCCATCCGCCTGAAAGATCCCGCGCTCGTCCGCGAAGCCGCGCCGCGCCTCCAGGAAATTCACGGCGCGCAGGTCGTCACCATGACCGAGATGATGGGCACCTTCCTGAACCTGCTCGGCGCGGTGCGCACGCTGCTGCTGGCACTCGGCGTCATCGCGCTCACCGTCGGCGCGTTGAGCGTGTTCAACACCCTCCTGGCCGGCGTCGTGGAACGCAGCGGCGAACTAGCCCTGCTCCGCGCCCTCGGTGCCTCCCGCGCGCAGGTCTTCGCGCTCATCACCGGTGAATCGCTCCTGCTGGCCGGAGTCGGCGGCGCACTCGGCCTGGCCATTGCGCTCGCGGGCGGCCCGGCCTTGGAAAATCTCGTGCGCCCCTGGGTGCCGTTCGCGCCGGCGCAACCACTGCTGGCGCTCGATGCCCGCGTGTTGCTGAATGGCTTGGCGCTCGCGCTCGCCGCCGGTGGCGTGGCGGGAATTTATCCGGCCTGGCGCGCGAGCCGGCTGTCCCCGGCGCTCGCGGTGAAAATGAAATGAACTGGCTCAAACTATCTCTCGCCGGCTGGCGGCTGCGGCCGTTGCGCACCGGTGTCACGGCGGCGGGCGTGGGCCTCGCCGTGGCCGCGTGGTTCAGCCTGCTCTCGTTTCAAGCCGGCTATCGCGACGGCATGAAGAATGAACTCGCCCGCCTCGGCGCGCACATTCTCGTCGTGCCGAAAGGCTGCCCCTACGACGCCGCGTCCATCGCGCTGCACGGCGCAAGCTGGCCGTGCTATTTACCGGCGGCCTACCTCGACGAAGTGCGCGCCGCGCCCGGCGTGACCACCGCCGCGCCCGCCTTCATGACCGCGCTGCACGAAGGCACCAGCACCAACACTGTCTATGTCGGCGTCGATGAAAAATTTCTCCGGCTCCGGCCCGCGTGGCAGATTCGCGGACGCTTCCCGCAGGCGACGAACGAACTGCTCCTCGGCGCGGAAGCCGCCCAGCGCCGGGGTTGGCAGCTCGGGCAGACCGTCCCCCTGCCCGGCCTCACCAACGCCACCGGCCTCGTCAGCGGCATCCTCGGGCCGACGCACGGCGCGGAAGATGACTTCATTTATCTCCGCCTCGCCGACGCCCAGCACCTCTTCGCGCACCCGCGGCAGCTCACCCACATTCTCGTGCGACTCGCCGACTCGAACGCCCTCGACCGCGCCGTGACGCATCTGCGCGGCTGCGACGCCGGCATGGACATGAACATCGTGCCGCTCGCGCATTTGTTTCACACCATCCAGTCGCTGGTGAACTCCACGCGGCTGCTCCTCGGCTGCGTCGCCGCCGTGGCGTTGCTCGTGGCGGCGGCGGGCGTGGGCAACACCATCCTCATGGCCGTGGCCGAGCGCACCCGCGAGATCGGCGTGATGCGCGCGCTCGGCGCCTCGCGTGCGGACATCTTCCGCCTCTTCTGGTGGGAGACGATGCAGGTCTGCCTCGTCGGCGGCGTGGGCGGACTCGCCTTCGCCTTTCTCGCGTCGCGAGTTTTGGAAAACTGGCTGCGCGCGCGCCTGCCCTTCGCGCCGGTGGACGCGCTTATCCGTTGGGAATGGTGGGCCGCCGCCGCCGGACTGGCGGGCGCGGCGCTGGTTGGTAGCATCGCCGGCTTTCTCCCGGCGTGGCGCGCGGCCCGGCTGTCGCCCGTGCTGGCGATGCGCTCCACCGGAGGCGACGCGTGAAGTTTTTATCCACATGACCACTTCACCCCAGCAAAACACCCCGGTCATCGCCGCCCAGGCGCTGACCAAAATTTACCAGCGCGGCCGCGAAGAGGTGCGCGCGCTCGACGCCGTTTCGTTCACCGTCGCGCGCGGCGAATTCACCGCCATCACCGGCCCGTCCGGCGCGGGCAAAAGCACGCTGCTCAATCTCCTCGGCTGCATGGACGCCCCGACCAGCGGAACCTTGCGGCTGGACGATCGCGAAGTCCACGGCCTCGACGAACGCGCCCGGACGGAGTTGCGCCGCAGCACGGTGGGTTTTGTGTTCCAACATTTCGGACTGCTCCCAACGCTGACCGTCGAGGAAAACGTCATTCTACCCGCGCTCTTCGCCCGGCGTTCTTCGGCCCGGCGCGCGGAGATGTTGCTGGAAAAAGTAGGACTGCTCCACCGGCGCACGCACCGTCCGCATGAATTGTCCGGCGGCGAAATGCAGCGCGTGGCCATCGCCCGCGCACTGATCAATGAGCCGAGGATCCTCCTCGCCGATGAACCGACCGGCAACCTCGACAGCGCCACCGGCGACAGCATCATCTCGCTCTTCCAGCAGTTGAACTCCGAAGGCCTGACCGTCCTCGTCGTCACCCACAACGCCGTGATGACCGCCGCCGCCCGCCGCCAACTCGCGCTGCGCGATGGACAATTGACGGATGGGAAATAGGAAGGGCGCAGGTCAGGAACGCCCCCTCTGAACCTCGTAGCATCCGACGTGAGGAGGCTCTGATATTTTCGGGTTTGGAGTCTGGAGTCTGTCGTCCGAGATTTGAGAATTAGCCTCCTCACGTCGGCTGCTACGGTTCAGAAATTCACGGCGCGACCAAGGCTCTGGAGAAATCTCACCCCAGCCCGAAACGCTGCAGCTTGTCGCGATAACCCCGGCTCAAGGTCAGCCGCGCGCCGCTGCGCATGATAACCACATACTCGCCGTGAAACATCGGCTGCAATTCTTTCACCTGGTCGATGTTCACGATGGTCGAGCGGCTGATGCGCAGAAATTTTTCATCCGGCAGTTTGCCCTCCATCACCGCCATCGTCTCGCGCAGCAGACGGGCCTCCGCGCCGACGTGCAGGCTCACGTAATTGTCCGCCGCCTCCACCCAGTCGATGTCCTCCAACTTCACGAACAACACGCGCCCGTCCACCTTCACGGCGAGACGCCCCGGCTGCTTCATCTCCGGCTTGAGATCGGCGAGCAGCGCGGTCAACCGCTGGTTGATTTCGCCACCCTGATTTTGCCGCACCCGCTCGAGCGCTCGCCGCAGTGCCGTCTGAAACCGTTCGCGGTCGAACGGCTTCAATAGATAATCCACCGCGTGAACCTCGAAGGCTTGGAGCGCAAACTTGTCGTGGGCGGTGACGAACACCACCACCGGCATCGGCCCGCCGGCCAGCGCCTCCAGCACACCGAAGCCGTCCAACTCCGGCATCTGCACGTCGAGAAAAACCAAGTCGGGCGACTGCTCCTGAATCGCCCGCACCGCCGCGCGTCCGTCCGCGCACTCGCCGAGCAGGGCGATCTCCGGCTCGGCCTCGAGGAGTTTGCGCAACCGCTCGCGCGCCAGCGGTTCGTCATCCGCGATGAGGGTTTTGATTTTCAACGGCGTAATTTTCACACTCTTGCCGCGCTCCCGTCAAAAACTATTCCGGGCGCGGTGAACGATTCAACCACGGATGACACGTATGAACACGGATTCTGAAGCCCCATCGAAACTGTAGCAGCCGACGTGAGGAGGCTCTGACTCTCCCTTGTTTTAGAATGAGCCTCCTCACGTCGGCTCCTACAAGGTGCGGACGTCACCACTCGAGGACACGGTAGAAGCGCTGGACGGCATTGGTGACACCGAGGTCTTCAATGATCAGGTAGCCGCCTTCGTCGGTGAATCCGGCGGCGTTCGTCGTCCACGCGGTGTTCGTGCCAAGAAATTCTCCGGTGCTGATCAGCGTCAGCCGGCCGAGATCGTCCGGCAGACCTGATCCCGCATCATCCCGGAAGGCCAGCCGCATCCGGCCGTCGGCCAGGCGCTGCGGAACCAGCACGCGCAACACCGCGTTACTGCTGATCACATTGGTGACGCTGTTGCTGACGGGGACGCTGTAGCTGCCGGCGAGCGACCGATTGGTGGCGGCGAAGGTGAGCGTCGTATTCGTGGCCCTGATCAAATCGACCCCGTCCTTGCGCCACTGGTAGGCCAAAGGCGCCGAGCCAATGGCCGTGACGTTGATCGCGATGCTCAACCGCTGCGCGAGGATGACTGGCGGGTCCACCACTCCGACAAGGGCTACAGTGTGAGACTCGCCCGCCGCAATGGCTGTCACCCCGCTCAAACTGACAGGAACGTTCGTTTGACCATAGTTGTTGTTTCCCCACGCTACCACCGTGCGTCGTTCTTCACGGCCACGGTGTGAGTAGAACCTGCCGCAATAGCCGTCACGTTACTCAAGCCGTCTGGAACGTCCGTTTCACCATACGTGTTGCCTCCCCACGCTAACACCAAGCCTGGAAAATCCGCATTTATCCTCAATGCCGCCGTGAGCAGAAAGCACAGTGGCAGGAACAATGCGGATGTTGGCCGGGAATTGGCTTGCTCAGCGGACCGGTTCGAGGCTATCGCTTTTCGCCTTGTTCATTTGCCGAATTTTTACGTCGCCGGAGCCGGACGCCCAATTTTTTTCCAGCCGTTTCTCCATCCTGGGCGCATCCTGACCCTGCCCCGGAGCGCGGTTGGTCTCCGCGACACAGCCGCGCTCCGTCCGCATTCGGGGGCGGTGCGCGGACGCGCCCACTGCACCACCATTCTGAAAAAACTCGCGCCGTCGCGCGGCGCTGCCCTATCGTCCCCGCGCCCCGATGATCTGGACGCAAAATTATGACCCGCTGCACAACCCCGCGCTCTCCACGCTCGTCGCCGCCGTGCCCATCGTGGTGCTGCTCGGCACCATCGCGCTGCTGAAACTGCGCATCCATTTCGCCGCGCTGCTCGGTCTGGCCGTGGCGCTGGGCATCTCCATCTTCACCTTCTCCATGCCCGCGAAACTGGCGGGCACCACCGCGCTCTACGGGGCGGCCTACGGGTTGTTCCCCATCGGCTGGATCGTGCTCAACGTGATGTTTCTCTACCAACTCACGGTGCGCGGCGGGCGGTTCTCGGTGCTGCGCGACAGCCTCGCCCATGTCGCGCCCGATCCGCGCGTGCAACTCATCCTCATCGCGTTCTCCTTCGGCGCGTTCATCGAGGGCGTGGCCGGCTTCGGCGCGCCGGTCGCGATCACCGGCGCAATCCTGATCCAGCTCGGCTTCACACCGCTGCACGCCTCCGGCCTCGCGCTCATCGCCAACACCGCGCCCGTCGCCTTCGGTTCGCTCGGCATTCCCATCACCACGCTCGAACAGGTCACCGGCCTGGACGCGTTGAAAGTCTCCGCGATGGTCGGGCGGCAACTGCCGTTGTTCTCGCTCATCATTCCGTTCTGGGTGGTGGGCGCGATGACGGGCTGGCGCGGCATGATCGGCGTCTGGCCGGCGGCGCTGACGGCGGGACTGGCCTTCGCTGTGCCGCAATTTCTCGTTTCGAATTATCACGGCCCGTGGCTGGTGGACACCATCTCCGGCTCCTGCTCCATCGCCGCGACGGTGCTGCTGCTTCGTTTTTGGAAACCGAAGGACAAATGGTCTCTGCCCGGTGACAGGCCGGACATCCGGGGCGAGACGCCGGCGGCACCCAAGTCTGATCCCGTCCCGACGACGCGTCATGCCCGTGGAAAAGTTTTCGGCGCGTGGCTGCCGTGGATCATTCTCAGCTCGTTCATTCTCGTCTGGGGCACGCCCCAATTCAAAAGCCGGGCGGATGGTTGGCTCGCCGGCAAGGTCACCTTCACCGCGCTGCATCAGCAGGTGCAACGGGTGCCGCCGGTCGCGCCGCCGGAGGCGAAGCCCGAGGCCGCGGTGCTGAAGCTCAACGTGCTCTCCGCCACCGGCACCGGGATCTTTCTGGCGGCGGTGGTCGCCGGCATAGTCATGGGTTTTTCGCCGCGCGAGATGTTCGGCGTGTATGCACGCACCCTCTGGCAGGTCCGGTTTTCGCTGCTGACCATCGCGGCCATGCTCGCGCTCGGCAATGTCACCAAATACTCCGGCGCGGACGCCACGCTGGGCCTGGCACTGGCGCACACCGGGACGTGGTATCCATTTTTCGGCACGCTGCTCGGCTGGTTGGGCGTGGCGCTGACCGGCTCGGACACCGCCTCGAACGTGCTCTTCGGCAGCCTGCAAAAAATCACCGCCGAGCAGACCGGGATCAGCCCGATCCTGATGGGCGCGGCCAACAGCAGCGGCGGCGTGATGGGCAAGATGGTCGACGCGCAAAGCATCGTGGTGGCGAGCACGGCGACGAATTATTACGGCCAGGAGCACCGCATCCTGCGCTTCGTCTTCGTCCACAGCCTAGTACTGGCCGTGCTGGTGGGCATCCTCGTTCTGCTCCAGGCCTACGTCCCGCCGTTCACGAGCATGGTGGTGAAGTGACGGACGTAGCGGCTTTCGGGAGAAAGCCAGAAATTTTCTCAGCGAGTGCGGCGGTCTGCCGACACGCCGCTACGATCAGGCGGTCCTACAACCCCGCCGCGAAGTTCACATCACCGGATTTCACGCGGACGCTTTCCGGCAGCGCCTGCGGGTCGAGCCGCAGTACCAGCGTGTGCGGACCGGCGGTCAGTCCGGCGGTGAAGGAGCCGTCTTTCGCCACTTTCACGGCCTTGCCGTCGATGAACACCTCGGCCTTCGCGCCGCCTTCGAGCTTGAAGGCGCCCGCGCCTTCTTTCGTCGCCTGAAATTGCGTGGCGACAAAAACACCCACGGCGCTTTCCCAAAAACCGATCTGCGCCAGGGTGGCCTTGAGGTCGTCCGCCACCAGGCGGCCGTCCACGAGCGTGAGGAGCGGCGTGGTTTTTTTCGCGGGAAATTTTCCGGTCATCCAGGCCGCTTCGTCCTTCTGCATGTCGGTGTGGGCCGCCGCCGCGACCTGCCAGAGCCGGGCCACGCCGCCCTTGCTGGCGTCGTAGTCACCGGGCTTGCCGAGCTGGGTCAGAAATTTGAACAGGTCGAGCCGCTCGCTTTCCTTGAGCGCCTCGAGCAGGCCGCTGGGCATGAGCGAAAGTCCGTTGGCGCGCTTGGCGATGTTCTTGAGCGCGACGGGCACCTCCTGGTTGGCGGCGTTGCGGAGCACGAGTTCCTGGCCGGATTCGCGGACCAGGATGCCGCTGAACTCCTGCGCGTCCTTCGTCTCGATGACGAGCGAATGGTAGCCCTCCTTGATTTTGGCGTTCGGCAAGAACAGCGACTCGACGAGGTAATCCGCCGGCGCGCTCGCGCCGATGCTCGTCATGTCGGGGCCGACTTTCCCGCCCACGCCGCCGATGCTGTGGCAGGTCATGCAGCCGAGTTCCGCGCGGCGATAAACGCGCTCGCCGCGGGCGGCGTCACCCTGCGTGGCGGAAGCGGCGGCGATGGCTTGAATCTGGGCCGGGGTGAGATCGGCGGCGGGCGCGGCCAACTGGCCGCTCTGAGTGAGCGCGGCGATGAGTTCATTCTCCTTGCGACCGCCTTCGCGGGCGACGCGCAGGCCGGCCTTGGCGGCGGTCTCGTTCAATTTGACCAGCGGCACCTGCGCGGCCAGCGCCTTGCCCGCGCCCTTGATGTTCAGCAACGCGCGCCAGAGTTCCGCGGCCTCGGCGTCGTTGGTGGTGTCCGCCAGCACGACGGCGGCGGTGGGGGAAAATTCCGCGGGATTCAGCGCGGTGAGCGTGGCGGCGGCGCTGCGGCGGATGCCGGACGCGACGGTTTTTTCGGTCAGAGGTTTCAGGCCGGCGACCGTGCCCAGCCCGCCGATTTCGCGGAGCGATTCAAAGGACGCGGCCCGCAGGTCCGGCGCGGTGTCCGCGCCGCCGGCCAGCGCGAGGAGCTTCGGAAAATGTTCACCCAGATTTTTCCACGCGCCCGCGAGACGAACGGCCTGGAGCCGCACGGCGGGGTTGGCGCTACCGAACAACTGGCCGGCGCGGGTCACGTCACCGCCGGGCCGGGCGTTGCGGAGCCGCGCGGCCGAGCCGAGGGCGGCAAGCACGCGGGTGGAGGCGGCGTCATCGAAGCCGCCGGCCAGCACCTGCTCGAACATCTTGCCCAGCTCGGCGGGGCCGCCGGACTGGCCGACGAGTTCGATCCACGGGCCGGAGCCGTCGCGCGGGAGCGGCTTCGCGCCGGTGGATTTGGCGAGGAAGGCGCTGGCGAGGCCGGGTTCGATGGACTTCATGGCGAATTCCAACTGGCGCTGCTTGGCGGCGGTGTCGGGCTTCCACTCGCCGGATTCGAGCGCCTTGAGGAAGGGCTGCGCGAGATCGTTGATCGAGAGCCAGACGGCGTAGTCGAGAAACGTGTCCATCGGCTTGTCGAGCACGCCGAGGACGAATTCGACCGATCTGGCCGAGGGAATTTTCGCGAGCGCGCGAACGGCCTCGACGCGGACGCGGGGGTTTTCGTCCTGCGCCAGTTTGGCGAGCGTCGTGAGGCGGGCGTCGTCCGCGGCGAGGCTGGTGGAGATGGCGGAGGTAAGCAGGGCCAGACAGAGAATTTTGCGGGATGTAATAATCATAATCATTAAAATGGAAATTATACAGAGGCTACGCCTGCGATTCTGCTTTGTGCCGCCGGGGACAACCTAAAGGTTGAACTCCAACGAAGATGGTCTTGGTGCGATGCTGGAATTCACGCTTTAGCGTGTCCGATGGAACAGGGAGAATCATGTGCATGGCCATAAATTCGTTTGAATTTGCATCCCGCTACGGCTTGGCTTCCGCCAGCAGCCGCGTGGCGGCGGCCCGGATGCGCGCGTCCTTGGAGGCGGCGAGTTGTTCGGCCAGTGGGAGCGGCGTCTGGCCGAGGGATTGCAGCATCCAGGCGCCTTCCAGCGTGGCCTTGTCGTTCGACTGTTTGGCCAGCCAGGTTTTCAAATCAGGCAGCACCTTCTCTGCGCCGCGTTCGGCGAGCACGCGCCGGGCCTGGGCGCGGTTGAAGGAATTGGGCGAGAGCAACTCGTCGAGCAGCGCCTTGTTGGCGGCCTTCGTGAAATCCGTTTTCTTCGTGACCTTCCCGCCCTTCCACGCCACGCGCCAGATGCGGCCGTGCTCGTGGTCGCGGCGCGGATCACGGAAATCCACTTCACCATGCTGGATGATCGGGTTGCTCCAGTCGGCGATGTAGAACGCGCCGTCCGGCCCCATCTTCACGTCGATCGGCCGGAAGGTGCTGGTCGTCGTCCGCATGATGTCGGCCTCCTGCTTGGTCACGTAGCCGGAGTTCAGCTCGGTGGAGCTGAAGCGCGTGACCCGGTTTGCGCGGAAATCGCAGGTGAGGAAGCTGCCCTGCCATTCCTTCGGGAACATGTCGGAGCTGAGGATTTCGAGCGACGCGAATTTCGGATAGCCGCCGGGGCTGATGCTTTTCAATTCGCGGCGCATTTTCGCGTAGGTGAAATACATCGCGCCGGGCACGGCCCACGAGACGCCCTGGCCGCCCGCGCCGTCGGTCACGAAGGACTGGCCGAACTCGTCGAACTGGTGGCCCCACGGATTGCACCAGCCTTTGAAGACCACCTCGAAGTCGAGCGTGCGCGTGTTCAGCGCCATGACCGCG
>CANMZY010000092.1:0-10006 GCA_947502425.1 Verrucomicrobiales bacterium | reverse complement strand
GTGATGAGCGCGAACGCGCCCAGGCCCTGCACGGTCCGGATCAGCTCGAGCAGTTTCCGCCCGATGAACCGGACCAGGGAACGCGGCACCGGCATCCGCCAGAGCGGATCGGCGGACGAAACTTCCGGCAGGCTGGCAGTCCCTTTTTGCACGCGGGCAAAATAGGGCGCAGGCCCGGCGCGGTCAAAGCGGAAGTTCGCTGCGCAGTGAAAGTTTGTGGCGGGTTAAAGTGGGCGGCCACGAACGCCCAACCGGGTTGCACCCCGCGAAACTCGAAAGATTGAATTCACGGTGTTGGCAGGGCGTTATACCTTCATGAAATTTCTGTCCGTCCTGCTGCTGGCGCTTCCGGTCGCCTGCGCGCCCGCCGCCCCTGCGCCGCCGCGATCTCCCATCGAGCGCGGGCCGCTCTGCGGAGCCGTCACCACGAACTCGGCGGTCATCAAGGCGAAGCTGGCCACCAACGGCGCGACCGCCCGGCTCGTCTTCAGCCGGAGCGCCGAGCTGACCGAGCCACTTTACTCGGCCGCCGACACGGCCGCGACCAACCGCGGCAAGGTCGTCGCCTTCACCCTCGACCAACTGGCGCCGGACACCGCCTATCATTACGCACTGGAGATCGACGGGAAAATCGTGCCGGAGAAGCACGGCGAGTTTCGCACCTTTCCGATGGGGCCGGCCTCCTTCTCGTTCGCCTTCGGTTCCTGCTCGCTCACCGGCTCCACGAACAAGGTCTTCGATGTCATCCGGGAAAATCGTCCCCTCTTCTACATGAACGACGGCGACTGGCACTATGAAGACATCCGCGACAACGTCCGCTCCCGGTTTCGCGCGGCCTACGACAAGGTGCTCGCCTCGCCGCCGCAGGCGAAACTCTACCGGCACGTCCCGTTCGTTTATATGTGGGACGACCACGATTTCACCGGCGACAACAGCGACACCTCTACCAAGGCGCACGAGGCGACGCGACTGACCTACCAGGAATATATCCCGCACTACCCACTGGCGGCGGGCCAGGGCGATGTGCCCATTTATCAGACCTTCACCGTGGGCCGCGCGAAATTCATCCTCACCGACCTCCGCTCCGCGCGCGACAAGTCGAACAAGAAGGATGACGACAAAAAATCCATGCTCGGGGCCGCGCAGAAGGAGTGGTTCAAGCAGCAACTGCTCGAGGCCAACGGAAAATATCCGCTCATCGTCTGGGTCACCACCGTCCCCTGGCTCGGCCATTCGGGATCAAACTATTACCGTTCGCCCACCAATTTCATCGGCTACATGCACCACACGAACCTGCCCGCCCGGCCGTCCGCCAAGCCCGCCATCCCGCGCGCGCCCGACCAGCCCAGGCCCCCCGCGTCCTCCCCGCCCGCCGGCGAGGATCATTGGGCGTCCTTCTCCACCGAGCGGCGCGAGTTGGCTGATTTCATCAAAACCAATCACATCCAGGGCGTCTGCATCCTGCACGGCGACTCGCACATGCTCGCGGCGGACGACGGCAGCAACGGCGACTACGCCACCGACGGTGGCGGCGCGAAGATTCCGGTGATGTGCGCCGGGCCGCTCGACAACGCGCCCTCGATCAAGGGCGGTCCGTACAGCCAAGGCGTTTACAAGGTGAAAAAAAACGAAGGATGCTTCGGACTGATCAACGTGACCGACACGGGCGGGGAAATCACCGTGCAATACAGCGGGCGCAACAATCTCAACCTGGAAAAAGTCTCCCTCAAGTTCACCGTGCCCGCCCCGTAGCGGCGACGCCCCATCGCCGCAGGTGAACGCGCCGCCCTCGTCGTATTTTTTCCGGGCCTGGTTGGTGGACCGCAGGTGGTCCGGCGACGAGGGCGTCGCGGCTACGGTTCGGGCTTCGCGTCGATCTGTGCGAACGGATTGTTGTTGAAGGCCGGCGGAGCTTCCGCGGCCGGCGGTTGGGGGGCGACGGGATTTTTCTGCTTCGGTGTCGCGGAGCTTGGCGGCGTCTCCTCGTCGTGGTCATCGCCCGACTCGGGATTCAGATTCGGATTCTTCGCGCGCTTGTTGCGGGGCAGCGGGCTGAGCATGAGGTTGATGCCCTTGCCGATGAGCTTCGGCTCGAAATCGGGATGGGCGAACAGCTCGGTTTCCTTGATGAACTTGTTGATCTGGAGAAAGCCGAATTCCTTGTGCGCCATTTCGCGGCCGCGAAATTTCAGGGTGACTTTCACCTTCATGTCCTCGCAGAGAAAATCAATCGCCCGGGTCAGCTTCACGCCGAAATCATGCGGGTCGATGCCGGGGCTGAGCTGGATTTCCTTCACCTTGTTGGCGTGCTGATGCTTTTTGGATTCCTTCTCCTTCTTGGCCATCTCGTAGCGGTACTTGCCGAAATCCACCATGCGGCAGACGGGCGGCGTGGCGTTGGGGGCAATCTCGACCAGATCCACGCCGTGGGCGCGGGCCTGGTTGATGGCGTCGGCCAGAGTGATGACACCCAGCTGCTGGCCATCCACACCGATGCAGCGGACTTCACGGGCGCGAATTTTCCCGTTGACCCTGACGAATGAACTCGGAGAAGCGGAACGCGACGGAAATGGGCGGCTCAAGACGCCCTCCTAGAAGACTTGTTCATGCAGATTTGATTAACATACTTGCGGCCATACTGGCTTTTAACGCGAGCGTAATCTAGGCACGAGAACGCACACTGGCAAGGTCAATTCACGATGCCGGAGCACGGAGGGCGCATCTTGACACTGTCATTGAATTCCGACGTGAGTGTGGTTCTGGGAGAGAGGCTGGCCCTGGGAGCGCTGGCATCTCTGCTGGCGAATTCAGGCCCAGCCCGGCGGGCCGGTATAAACCTGCTTCTGTAAATTGTCTTTCTTCGCTCCGTCTTCACCCCTCCGGGGTGAGGCGGAGCGAAGGCGAGAATCCCCATCGCCAGCCCAAAAAATTCCGAGGAGGTCATCGTCCCGCAGGTCGGGTGGGAGTTGTGCGAAATTTTTTTCAATGGCTACACCCTCAAGCAATGGAAGCGGCCGCCGCGCGAGCTGGACGCCAGCGTCTGCGGGCGCATCCCGATCCGCACGAACCGCGACGACCGTTATCTGGTCGAGGATTTCCAGGCCCTGCCCAAGGCCGGATATCACAAAATGTTTCAGCGGATGCTGGCCGCGTCGCCGGGGGTGCGGTTGGTCTTGCGGCGGAGCCAGGTTTTGAGGGTGAGGGCCTTGCTGCTGGGGCCGATGAGGAGGGTGATCTCCTTGCTCATGCCGCTGAAGGTGAAGCGGGCCAGGGCGCGCGGCAGGCCGCAGGCGCTGGCGAAGAGCACCTCGTAGAGTGCCAGGGAAAAACACAGCATGAAGACGCGGGAGATGGTCTGGTCCTTCGTCGCCACCAGAAAGGCGAGAATGCCCGCGGCCGCCGCCAGCGTCTGGCCGATGGCGGTGCGGTGTTTTTCGAGCGTGCTTTTGCGAAGGAGGCTGGTGTCAGTCTTGTAGCGGTAGAGCGCCTCCATGCAGAGGCGCCATCACCATGATGAAGAAGTAAATCAGGTAGCGCTCCGGCCCCGCCAGTCCGGTGTAATAAAAATGGAACACGGCCACCAGCAACTAATACAAGACCGCCGCCATGAGTATCTAACTCAAGGCCACCAGGCTGAACAATCCGTGATTGCGTTGCGTTATCATTTTCCCCGCCCCGGCTCTCCGAGGTAAGCCGGATCCTTCCTACTCGAATTGCCTCCGTCATTCAACTGCGGTCTGAGAAAAACGTCCAGCTCCCTGAAAAAAAAGGTGGGGTGGCCAACGGGATTCGAACCCGCAACAACAAGCTCCACAAGCTTGGACTCTACCATTGAGCTATGGCCACCACCCGGCTAGGAGCATAATTTCCCCACCCGCCCCGTCAAGCCTGCATCGCGGAGCCAGGGCGGGCCGGGCAGGGCTTTTGGTATGGCTGGCGCACACGTTGGAGTTCAGTCCCGCGTGCGGGACTGTTCCGGGCCGGAGGCCGGTAATTTCAAACAGGCCGTCTGCCTTCATGGCACCCGCGCGGTCTGTCCGCCCGCCTTCAACTCCAGCCCGCTCCAATAGCCAAACTCGAAACTCCAGTTGTTCGCCGCGTTCTCCAGGCGGAGCGCGACTTTCTTCCCGGCGAACTTCGAGAGATCGACGCTCACCGGTTTCCAGCGCTCGCCGCTTTTGTCCACGAGTTGCTGGTGGACGAGCCGGTTGTCCGCGAAGACGCGCAGCTCCCAATCGCCGCGCTCGTCGGCGGCCACGGCGAAGCTCAGCGCGGATTTGCCGGCGGGAATTTCCAGCGTGCGCACCAGCGTCGCCGGCGTGGCGCGATCCGCCGGATGCGTCATCAGCACGTTCTTGCGGCCCGCGTACTCGACGAGCTTCTTCGGCGCGCCCTGGAAGGGCGGGCTGTTCACGCGCCAGTCGGGATTCCAGAGCGCGACTGATTCCCCGTCGCCGGGCTGCGCGCCCGGGCCGCGAAACGAATCCGCGCTTTCACCGGGCGGGACCACCTGCGCGGATTTTTTCCCATCATCGCCGATCAGTTCCCGCCGCAACGCCGGCGTCCACGGCCGGTTGTCGCCCGGCGGATTGAGAATGAACCAGATCAGGTCGCGAAAATCTTTGTCGGACAGTTGCTCGAGACCTTCCGGCATCAGGCTCGAGGTCGTTTTGCGGATGGCGGGCTGGCCGTTCACCACCTTGATGTCGCTCTTGGCGATGGTGTGCTCCATCGGGCCGCTGGCCAAGAGCTTCAGGCGCGTGTCGGTGTCCTCGACGACGCGGCCGCTCACGGTGGAACCGTCCTTCAACTCCACCTCCGTCGATTCATAACCCGCGCCGATGACCTCGTTCGGATCGATGACATTTTGCAGCAGCGCATCAATCGTGCTGCGGCCCACGCCGGTGAGATCGGGGCCGACGTCCGCGCCTTCGTGGTAAAGTTTGTGGCAGACGTAACAGGCGCGCTTGGCGACCTCGTGGCCGTTCTTCAAATCCGGCTCGCCGGCGAGGACAACCTTCCGCTTGTCGGCGATCAACTTCAGTTTGTCCGCACCCGGCGGACGGTAGCGGCCCAACAGGCGCTCGGCCTGATCTGCCACCGTCTGGTCGTCGCTGCGGGCCAGCGCGCGGCGGGCGGTGGCGGAAATGTCCTGCGGGCTGACGGTCTTCTGATCCAGGCCGGCCATGAGCGCGCGGCTCCATTGGGTGCGGGTGGAGAGGATCTCGGCGGCGGTGCGGCGCGTGGCGGGCGTGAAATTCGGCCACGCGGCCATCATCGTAACGGCGATGTCGTCACCGGGGAAAACACCCAGGGCGCGGACCGCCTCCGCCACGAGCGCCTGCTCCTTCTTCTCGCGGACGAGCAGACTTAACAACTCCCCTTTCGCCGCCGCGTCCTTCGTTTCCCGCGCGGCCTGGATGCCTTTGAGCCGCTCGTCGAGAGCCGCCTTCGGGTCGTTGATCTTGGCGATGAGAATTTTCGACGCGCCGATGTCGCCAAGCAGCGTGGCGAGGCGGCGCACCCTTTCGGCCAGAGCCGGGTTCGCCGACAGCTTCGCGAAGATCGGCGCGAGGTCGAGGGTGGGCTTCGCGCCCTTGCTCTTCTGCGCTTCGATCAGGCCGTCGAGCGCGGCTCCGGCCAACTCGGTCTTGGCCGCAAGGCCGCCGAGCCATTCCAGCGCGGCGTTCAAATGCTGCGCGCGCGCGGTGGCGTCGCTGAGGTCGCAGATGCGGCGCATGACGCGGCGGGTGCAATACGCGCTCACGGAATTTTCATTCGCGGCGAGCAACGTGAAGAACGGCTGCGGATTGGCCGCCACGCGCGGCTCCATCGCCATCCAGACGATGTGCGGATAGTAGGAGTCTCCGGTGACGCTGGGGCGGGCGAGGAGTTTGCTGATGATCGGTTGAATGTTGGCGGCGGCGGCACCGGGCCGGCCTGGGGTGTTTACGGTCAATGAGCCTGAAGCCAGTTGCCGCATTGCAACTGCGACTGAAGCGCGCACCGATGATTCCTGATCTTGATCGAGTTTCAGCAAAGGACTGCCCGGCAAAATCACAGAGCCTTGTTCTCCTGAAAAACGCGCTGCCCACGCCCGGATGCCACTGTCTTGATCCGAAGCCGCGTCATGCAAAATGCCGGCCAAAAGTTCACCGCGTGAATGAAGTGCGCCGAGCGCGGCAAACCTTGCAGAAATCGGCGCGTCACGTTGATCTCCGCGTCTGGTTGCGACGTCCGAGAGCGTCCGCTGAACTTCAGTCGCTGGAATTGGATCTTGTTTTAGCTCTGCAAGAAGTCGCTGCGCTTGCCGGCTCTGCCAGGAGTTCTTCGCTGAAAGCAGCTTCACGAGTTCAGCGGCGGGGAGCTTCTTCAAATCCATCTCCTTGCCCGGCCGGCTCGGCACTTTCTTGCCCGGCTGATCGCCCACCCACACCACGCGCCAGATGCGGCCGAACTCGCGGTCCACGCCTTCGGGATCGGCGTTGGCGTTTTGGTAGCACGGATACTTGTCATACCAGTCCATCACCCACATCGCGCCGTCGGGGCCGGTCTGGTTGCTCACGGGCCGCACCCACGGATCGCGGCTCACGAAAAAAGTCCCAGGTCCGACGTGCTTCCACTCCTCGCCCTTGGGAATTTTCTCACCGCTCTTCGCGCGCCACTCCTCGCCGGCCGGGCCGAGCAGCGTGGATTCCTTCTCGGCCTTGTAGGTCGCGCCCACGGGCGTGAGCCGGTCGCAGTTGAGCGAACTGGCGTGAATGTTGCCGAGGAAAACGAGGCCGCGCCAGGCCTCCGGCCATTGGTCGCCCTGATAAACCGTGATGCCCGCGTGGGCCGCCCGGTAGTGACGCCAATCGACAATCGCCGGCAGGCCCCGGCTCGGCAGATCGTTCACGTAGCCGTAGGGATTCGCCCAAGTGCCGCCCTGCCGGTTGTACTGGCCGCCCGGCGCCATGTGGAAAAGATGCTGGATGACGCACGCGCTCACGAAGGCGTCGCCGCGCTCGTTCCAATCCACGCCCCACGGATTGCTCGTGCCGTCGGCGAAGACCTCGAACTTTTTCGTCCCGGGATGAAAGCGCGCGAGGGCGGCGTTCATGATCACGCCCGTGTCCTCCGGATTGCCGGGATCTTTCACCTTGGACTGGGTGAAGACGCCGTGCGTCATGTAAAGCCAGCCGTCCGGCCCCCACGCGAAACCGTTGAGCAGCTCGTGCCGGTCCTGGTCGCCGAAACCAGTGAGCACGATCTCTCGCGTGTCGGCCCGGTCGTCGCCATTCGTGTCCTTGAGGAAATAAAGATTCGGCGGCGCACCGACATAGACGCCGCCGTTACCAAGAATCATCCCTTCCGCGAGCGAAAAACCGTCGGCGAAGACCGTCACCTTGTCGGCCACGCCGTCGGCGTCGGTGTCCTCGAGAATCTTGACGCGATCACGGCCCTTCTCGCCCTTCGCCGCACCCTTGGGATATTCGTAAAGTTCCAGCACCCACAAACGCCCGCGCTCGTCCCACGTCATGGCGACGGGATTCACCACCATCGGCTCGGCCGCAAAGAGCCGCACCTCGAAGCCCGGTGGCACTTCGATGAGCTGGCGCGTCTCCTCCGGCGAAAGCGCCGGCGTGGTGGCGGGCAGTTGCCCGGAGGTGATCTGCCGACCGGGCGGTTTGTTGGTGTAGATGGGGAAATCGTAGTTGCCGCGCGGCACTTTGAAATCGGCGGCGGCCAGAGGACCGGCGAAATAAGGCAGGGCCAAGAACGCCGCCAGGAGGATGACAGATTTTTTCATAAGTTCAGGGGGCTGTAGTAGCCGGGAGCACGGCATGCGGCAATTGATTTTCCGGCGCGCGGGTCTGTGACCCGCAGCACGTGGCAATGGGAGACATGTTGAACAACTTCGATTGTTTCCTGTGTGGCGCGAGCTGCTGCGGGACACAGTCCCGCGCCCCTTTCAATCCGGCTTCAACGCGCAGTTGCGGCTGTCGCCCGAATTGGCCATCGCGCTGGCGAGTCCGGCCTGGTTGAACTGCTGCGCGCTGCCGTCGGCCATCACCATGTTGCCCGCGTTCACATGCAGCGTGTTTTCCCAGCGTGGATTGTTGTTCGTGCCGAGCTGCGTGACGACGCCGTTGATGCCGGCCGGGCCGCAGTTCTGGCCATCGAGACCGAGCAGGTTGCGGTCACCGGCCAGGTGCATGCCCGGTTTGTCCGGCGCGGCGCTGGTGCCGATGGCGTAGCTGATCGCCCCATTCTTCAAGGTGCCGAGGCCGTTGGCACCGTTGGAAAAATCGACGGCCGTCTGCTTCACGGGATCGCTCGGACAATGCAGCACCTTGGGCGTGACTAGTTCATTCGACATCGTGGCGAAGTGCTGCCACGTCTCCGTGAGTGTCTTGCTGCCGCCTTCCGCGATGTCGATCACGGACGGATATTTGTCGTCATGGTCGCTGCTCCACATGGTGAAGGAGAGGCCGATCTGCTTCTGATCATTCAGGCAGGCGGTACGTTGCGCCCTAGCCTTGGCCTTCGCCAGCGCGGGCAGCAGCAGCCCGGCAAGAACGGCGATGATGGCGATGACGACGAGCAGTTCGATCAAGGTGAACGCGCGATACAGGCGCGGGCGGGCGGATGGCGGCTTCGAATTCATGGCAGGAGTGGACGGTGTGTGACGGGTGGCGATTCAGGCGGCAAAAGTTTTTCATTCGCGGCTTGGTAGGGCTGCGCTGCCGCGCAGCCGTGAAATTTCGACGGCGCGGCAACGCCTCCCCACCATTGGCTATTGATAATGCGGCGGCTTGACGCTAGTGGATTTCACACGCTCCAGTTCGATGCTTTCGAGCGTGTCGGAAAGGCGGCTTTGATTGCCCTGCAGCTTGGCGATTACCTTCGCCTGCGCCACCACCACCTGGTTCAACTGCTCGTGTTGATGTTCGAGATGCGCGAGGTGCGATTCGATTTTGTCCAGCCGGGCTACAAGTTCTTTGTCCATGCCGCCACGGTAAAAGAAATTTCCGCCGCGAACCACGCGAAAGACGACGGAGCGCAGCCGTCCCCGGCTGCGAGTTCGCGGGGCGTCCTCGCCCCGTGGTCCGGAACTGGCCGCGAGACGCGGCCCGAACTCGCAGGCGGGGACGCCTGCGCTACATCAGCCCGGCGTTCCAAAAAAATTTCGCGCCATGCACACCATTCGCGGTTTATCCTCCGCGCCGATGCAACCGAAAACCGAAACCGCCCGCCGGCTCGCGCTTCACGTCGAGCGGCTCCGCGCCTGCCGGCGCTGCCCGCAGATGAACCCGCCCGTCGTCAGCGGCGGCGCGGTGGTGAGCCGCGTCATCCTCGTCGGCCAGGCGCCGGGCGACAAGGAGCCGGTCTTCGGACGGCCCTTCGCGTGGACGGCGGGGAAGACGTTGTTTCGCTGGTTTCACGAGGCGGCGGGGGTGAGCGAGGGGGAGTTTCGCGCGCGGATTTACATGGCCGCCGTCTGCCGCTGTTTTCCGGGCAAGAAGGCGACCGGCGGCGACCGCGTGCCTGCGCCGGATGAAATTCAAAACTGTTCCGGCTGGCTGGCGGGCGAGATTGAAATCCTGAAACCCGCGCTGGTCGTCCCCGTGGGCAAGCTGGCCATCGAACAATTTCTCACGCCGCAAAAGCTCGACGCGATGATCGGGAAAACTTTTTCCGCCGAGCGCGCGGGGCATCGGTTCGAGGTGATCCCGCTGCCGCATCCCTCCGGCGCGTCTCCGTGGCATCGGATGGAGCCGGGGAAAAGTCTGCTGCAACAGGCGCTAAAACGGATCGCCGCGCACCCGGCGTTTCAGCAGGCGCAGGGAATAAGAGAACGCTGAGGACGGTAGGGCGGGCAGTCATCTGCCCTCCGTCGGATGTGGCAAGTCTCGTGTTTTCTAAAGTCACCCGCCGGCGCTCGCGGAGCAGGAGCAGCGCGGTCTTGCTTCGGCGTAGCGGCGTCTCGGCAGAGCGCCGCCATTTCCAGCACAGAAGATCG
>CANMZY010000091.1:0-10030 GCA_947502425.1 Verrucomicrobiales bacterium | reverse complement strand
GAGCCGTGCCGCTTTCAAATTCAGCGGTGACTTGAAACGGCCTCGTGATGTCGGCGGTGAACAGGAACTCGGGAATCGTCCGCCACTCCGCCCGTCGCAATCGCTTCGAGTAATCGCTGCCTTCAATGCCCACCGCAATGCATCCATCATCCAGACAATCCTTCACAAAGCCGCCGCCGGAACAGCCCATGTCCATGATCCACAGCGGACGATCCTGCCGCCCCATCAGGGCGTAGAGCTTCTGGTTGAACCGCCGGTTGCGGCTGCTGTCCTGCCGCGTCCCCCACGGCACCAGATGGTCAGGCGAATCATAGGCCACTTCGCGTTCGGCCTGTACCTGCAGGCGTTTGAATTCCTTGAACCGGTCTTGAGTTGTGTTCATAAGTTCACGAAAAAATAATCTGTGATCCGGGCGCGTTCAATTTCACCGGCAGCAACTGGCGTTCGGCAAAAACCTCGGCCAGCCGCGGATGAACCGGCGGCGGCGCAAAGAACAGCAGGAAGCCCCCGCCTCCGGCCCCCAGCAGTTTTCCTCCCCACGCGCCCACTTCCAGGCCGCGTTGATAGAGCGCGTCAATTTCCGGGTTGGACACTCCACCGTCGAGCGTCCGCTTGGCCTCCCAGGCCCGGTGCAGCAGCTCCCCGAACTCCTGCAAGGGCCTCGTCCCGGTCAAAATATCGAAACCCTGATAGACCATCTCGCGCATCGAGCGCAGCACGGGCAGATTTTCATTCACCCGCTTCAACTGATGCGCGACCACGTCGGAAGCCTTGCGCTTGATCCCGGTAAAAACGAGGAAGAGATGCTGCTCAAACTCCGCGAGACGTTCCGGCTTCAGCGGCAACGGCTTCACCTGGAAGTCTTCCTCGGTGTGAAACTCGACCAGATTGAAACCGCCGAACGCGGCCATCACCTGATCCTGGCAGCCCACGTTTTCCTTCAAGACATGACGCTCGATGGTGATGGCCTGCCGGGCGAGATCGTAGGGATTGATGAACCGGCCTTGAAAAGCGTGGAGCGCGTGCAGCAAGGAGACCGTGAACGTCGAGGACGATCCCAGTCCGGTAAATGCCGGCAGATCGGCGACGTTGTGCAGCTCGATGTCCTTTTCCAGCTTGCAAAACTTCAGGCACTCCCGGAAAACCGCGTGTTCAATCGTCCCCACCTCCCTGGCCAGCTCCACTTTCCGGTAGGAAATGCGGATCGAATAATCAAAGAGATGGCTGAGAAAATGGCTGGCGGTGACGTAGGAATACTTGTTGATGGCGGTGGCTAGAACCGCGCCGCCTTCCTTCAGAAAAAACTCCGGATAGTCCGTGCCACCGCCGAAAAAGCTGATGCGCACCGGGGCGCGCGAGATGATCATAGCCCGGAAAAGCGGTGGTGGTTTTCCCGGATGAAGAGATCAGCACGCGGCAGCGATTCCGGCGTGCCGATGTCTAAAAATGGTGCGTTCACTGCATGAACTTTCAGCAATCCGCCGGAACCCGTCAACTTGGAAAACACATCCTGCTCAAAACTGAGCGGTCGCCCCGCCGGAAACGACGCCAGCAGCTCGTGCGGCAACAGATACACGCCCGCGTTGATCACCCCGCGCCCCGGCCGCTTCTCGGCGAAACGCAGCAGTTCCCCGCCCACCCCCGTCTCCAGCGTGCCGAAGCGCGCGGCGTCCTCCACTTCGCGACCGATGATGACTCCGGCAACCTTCGGCTGGTTGAGCACCTCCACCGCCTCCGCCAGATTGGCAAAGATCAACGAATCCCCGTTCAGCACCAGCCACGCCGGCGGGGCCGTCTCGCCGGCCGCCGCTTGCAAAAATCCTCCCGCCGTGCCCAGCGGTTCCGGCTCCGCCACGCACTGGACGGAAACTTCCGGCACCGGACGGCCGGCAAAAAAATCGTTCACCACTTCCGCCCGGTAGCCGGTAGAGATGATCACGCGCCGGAGGCCCTGCGCGGCGAGATAACGCACCACCCATTCCAGAAACGGCCGGCCCGCCACCGGGGCCATCGGCTTGGGCAGTCCATCCAGCAGATGCTGGATGCGCGTGCCCCGGCCGCCCGCCAGGACCACCACCGTCAGGTCGGAAATTTTCAGCGCCATGCCGTGCCCCCGATTTTTCCCCGGCCACGCGGGGTAAATTTGACTTTCATTTCGCGCGACGATAGACACTCCGCGTGCATCCGACAACCCGCTTGAAGCTCGACGACGCTCTTTGGCTTCGTGGCGAAGCCATCGACAAAACCCAGCGCAACGCCCGGACCGAAACCCGGATGCTGCGGGAGCGCGGGGTGGCCGTTTGCCTGCTGAAAAATTCTGCCGACCCGGCCGAGTTGGCCGAAATCCGCAAACTGGTCTTCCAGTCCGATCGTCACGTCATCCTCTCCCGGCTGGGGGGAAAAGAACTGAACGCCCTGCGCCCCATCTTCGAATCGCGCCGGAATTTTTCCCTGGTCGTGGACGACTGGTGGAGCATGCCCGGCTGGTTCAACCGCCACGCCGACTACCTTATTTTCCGAAATTACAACGGCATGATCGTCCGCGCCGGGCTAGGGCCGCTGGTGCCGGCCGGCGCGGGGGTTCCCTGGTTTTGCGCGCCGGAAAAAATGGCCTGGTATCCCATCGCCTGCAGCTTGCTACGCGGACCAGCCTTGCTCGCCAGCCCGTTTTGGAACGGGCTCAAAGCCGTGCAGCGCCGCTCCGACCAGCGCGATCCGAAGACGATGATCTACTTTCCGTTTCCCATCGCTGCGGAAGACGTGCCGCTGGGCACGGAGAAGCTGGAGCATGATTTCTCCAATCTCGGCGGCACCTGCGGATATTGGGTGATGCGCGACGCCCACTCCCCGGCGGAGATGACGTTCGCCAATTTGTATTACGACCGGAAACGACTGATCGAATTGATCGGGCAGTTCGAGGGGAACCCGTTCACGGTCTTCGACTGGCGGCGCAACGGGCGGTTTCTGCCGTTCGACGATTACGCCTGCGAACTGCGCAAGAGCCGCTTCACCGTGGCCACCGGCGGCTATCACCTCGCCTCCATCCCGAAATATCTCGAATACATCTGCCTCGGCACCCCGATCATCGGGGCCGGCCTGCCGTATGAATATCCGTGGCTGGACGAGTGCATGGTTTCGGTGGACATCATGCGCACGACGCCCGCGCAGTTGAAGCCGCAGCTCCACGCCGCGCTCGATCGATATGAAAAGCTGCGCGAGCAATGCCTCTCCTGGCGGGAAAAGCTCTTCAAACTTTACGACATCCACTGCCTGCTGGAGATCGCGCAGCTGCAGATCGACGGCCAACCGGTGCCGCCGGGTTACTTGAAAAATCTCCCCACCGGAGCGCCCGGAAGTTAATCATTTCTCATCGCAGCAGCCGACGTGAGGAACTTTCTCACGTTGGCTGCTATGGTCAGAAATCTCCGCCTACACGTTCGAGTAAATCGTGTTCCGCAGAATCGTGAAGCCCTTGATCAATTCCTGAATGCCGCGGTCCAGCGTCCACTCAGTGTTGAAGCCCGTGCCCAGCAGCCGTGCGTTGGACACGATGTAATCGCGCTTGTCCGGGTCTTCGCCGATGGGCGCCTCCACGTACACGAACTTCGGCAGGTGCTCCCGGATCTTCGCGCACAGCTCCAGCTTCGAGAGATTGGCCTCCTCGAGGCCGGCGTTGTAGGGACGGCCGCGCATCGTGGAAAAGTTTTTGATCGCGTGCTCGAAGGCGCGCGCCACGTCGCGGATGTGAATGTAGTTCCGCTTGAAATGCCCCTCGAAAATCAGCACCGCGCGGTCATGCACCGCGCGATAGACAAAATCGTTCACCAGCAGATCCACCCGCATCCGGGGTGACATGCCGAACACCGTGGCCAGGCGAAAGCTCAGGCTGTTCTCGCGCTGCAGGACGGCCTCCTCGGCCTTCACCTTGGTGATGCCGTAGGTCGAGAGCGGGCGCAGCGGGGATTCCTCGGTGCAATGCTTGTCCTTCTCGCCGACGCCGTAGCCGCTGTTCGTGACGGGCATGATGATCCACTGCTGCTGGCTCGCCAACCGGCAGAGCATCGCCACCGCGTCGAAGTTCGTCGTCTGCGTGGCGATCTGGTCCTGGTTGCAGATCGGCACGCCGACCAGGGCCGCCAGCGGGATGATTAAATCCGCCTTGGGCACGAGCGACTTCAGCAATGCCTCGTCGCGGCAGTCCCCACGCACGATCTGGAACGTCGGATAATGGCAGCAGTCCGCGAGGCTGTTCTGCCGGAAATAAAAATTGTCGAGCACCGTGACTTCATGGCCCGCCGCCAGCAGCGCCGGAGTCAGCACCGAACCGAGATAGCCCGCGCCGCCTGTGATGAGGATTTTCATGCGCGGGAATTTAGGGAGGGCCATTTCAATCAGCGAGGAAAAAGTTTCCAGGCGCCGGTCAGACCCGGAACCGTGCGGAAGAAAACCACGAATGAACACCAAGGGACACGAATTAACGGTGCTCGTGCCCGTCGGTCGACCGGATTCACCGTCGCTGTTTAGTGGTGGCCGGCGCGGTCGGCCGACGCCTGCGATAGGCCAGTCTTCATTGGTGTGAATTCGTGTCCATTCGTGGTTGAACTGAATTGTTCTGGCCGCCCCGAGGCGGGGAAATGGTGGTAGGAACTGGATTCGAACCAGTGAAGGCGTAAGCCAGCAGATTTACAGTCTGCCCCCGTTGGCCACTTGGGTATCCTACCATTGCCCGCGCAATGAGCGCGCAATATGCCGAAAGCCCGCGCCGCTTGTCAACCGGCGGGGCGAACCTTTCGGCACACGTGGCGCAGCCTGACACCACCCCCGAACTCGGACGATAGGGGGTAGGGACAAGGGTTTGAACCTTGCCCCTCTCTCCGAACCGGACGGGCGGATTTCCCGCATCCGGCTCTCCAGTCAGTGGGTTTGTAGTCGGACGATTGTCCGCGTCCACTCGTGTTCCGCTTTCAAGCTCAGCAGCCCACGATGGGCAAACCATGCATTCGGCCAGCGTTGATGGGTGGCTCCGATTCCCTTGCCCACCCCATCCAGTCGCCATTGCAGCAGACTCCTCAACCGTCGCCTCACGTAGCCATCGACCGCCGTAAACGTGTTCGCCTTGCTGTGCTGGAAATACTGATACCAGCCCCGCAGACTCAGGTTCACGTCGGTCACGATTTCGCTCAGGCTCCGCCCGTCCAGCCGCGAGGTTTTCGCGCGCACCCGTTCTTTCAACTTCAGCAGGCTCTTCTTCCGCGGCCATTTCATGCCGCGCTCGAAGTGATACCCAAGGAAGTCAAAGCCTCCGGGCGCTCTCGGGTCCACCACGCGCGTCTTTTCAGGATGCAGGGTCAGTCCCGCTTCGCTCACCCATTGCCGCACCTGCTCCAAGGCGTTTTGCGCCTCGGCTTCACTGCGACAAAGAATCACGAAGTCGTCCGCGTACCGCCCCATCGCCCAACCCGCCGCCGCCATCTGGTGATCGAGCGGGTCGAGGTAAAGATTCGCCAGCAGCGGGCTGATGACGCCGCCTTGGGGCGTGCCGCGCTCGGTCGGTTGCCAACCTCCGGTTGCTTCCAGCACGCCGGCCCGGAGGAAACTTTCCACCAGCGCCAGCACCCGTCCGTCGGCCACCCGCTCTTTGACCAGAGCGAGCAGTCGTTTGTGCGGGATCGTGTCGAAGTAGCTTTTCAGGTCGGCGTCCACCACCCAGTCGTGGCCTGCCTTGAGCAGCGCGTCCTTGGCCCCGCGCCCCGGTCGGAAGCCGGAGCTGTGCTCGGCAAACTCCGTCTCGAAGATCGGTTCCAGAACGTGCCGGAGCGCAGTTGTTCGTGCAGTCGCTGAAGTTCTTCTTCAGCCCGCCGCCCGAAGTGCGCCACGGTTTGTTCGTCCGCTCCCGCGCTCCCGCCGTTCTTCCAGACCTTGTGAAAGGCGCTGGAGAGATTGGCGGGCGCATCGGTCTTGTCCCATAATCGGAACCAGACCCGGTCTGCCGACTCACCCGAGGTGAGCCGCGTCAACAGGCGCTCTGTCCAGACGCCACGTTCCACCCACCACCACGGTTCACGCGGCAGGCGGGCTTCTCCGGCTTGTTGAGCCGGCGTTGTCACCGCCACTGACACCGGTTGTGAGTCGTTGTTCTGTTTCATCACGCATCCACTTTCCTGCGTCCCTTCGCTCCACGGTCATTACCCGTTTCGCCGCTACTACGGACGCTCTAACTCCCGCCGGGCGGCTCTTCGGGCGACCTCGCCATGAACACCGCTTGACCCCGGCGGGTCTCCCTGATTATCGCGGGCGGACTTCCACCGCTCTGTCTTCCCGCCTTCTCAGGCGCACGAGCGCCGCTCTGTGACCGGCTTAGGCGGGCCGAGTAACAGGTTGGTAAGGGTTCGGAAAGCTCACGCCCGTCGGAGTCCCCGGGCCTTAAGCCGGGCACAGACCGGCGCTCCGCAAGGAAACTGCCCTCACCCGCTTTTAAACACACCCGGGAATACGAGCGCCTGAAACTTTGGCTTTGCAGAGGCCATGCCGATGTCTAACCTGGTGAACGTGAAGTGGCTCAAGTCAATCGTGACCCTGCTGATGGTGGCCGTCTGGCTGCCAGCGTCATCGCACGCGCTGCTTCAACACGCGGGATTCATTCATCAAGTCCACGCGCACGACGACCACGCAGAGGACAGTCACGACGCTGATTCCTCCGGTTCACATAAGCACGACGCGGACAACCATGCCGCAGCGGACGGGTTGTGTCTCGCATCCGCTGGCAAAGTCCAGGTGCCGACGCCGAACTTCGTGGCAGTGCCGGGCTGGCCCGCGGTGCCAGTTCTGGGCCCGTTGATGCAGGCGGACTTTTCGGCGCTCCATTCCGGCTTGTCCCCGCCGGGCGTCGCTCCACCGGAGCTTTCCCATCGCTGGCAGTTTTCTTTCCGCGCGGCGCTTCCTGTGCGCGCTCCTTCCTTCGTTTCCTGACAGTCCTTCCCGGACTGCTCTCGTGGTTGGCTGACGTGGCCGTTGGCTGACTGCCCTCCCGTTCCTTGTTGCCCGCGTCCGCTCCGGGCAGCCGCTTCGCGTGTGAAGCGTTTGATTTGAGCGGCAGTAAACTTTTGTCTGCATGAAAACACTTTTGATTTTGCGCTGGCCGGTGTCGCTGGCTGCGTTGTTGGGATTCGCGCTTTTGGGCTGCAACCGCAGCCATGACCATTCGCACGGGGACGGCGATGACCATCACCACGAGGACAAGACCGCGCAAATCACGGTCTGGTCTGAGCGCTACGAGATTTTTGCCGAACACCGGCTGGTGACGGCGGGCACGGCGACGAAGTTCGTCACACACGTCTCGGATTTGCAAACGCTCGAACCGCGACGCGAGGGGCTAATCAAGTTCCGGCTCGCGCTCGGCCAGGACGCGCCCATTGAGAAGGTCGAGAACACGCCAACGCGCACGGGCATTTACGAAGCCATGCTCACGTTCCCCAAGGCAGGCGACTGGAACGTGACGGTGCTCATCCCGACGGAAGGCGGTGAGTCCACGGTGACGTTGCCGCCCGTGAAGGTGTATGCCTCGAAGCACGACGCGCAGCACGCCGAGGCACCGGACGCGCCGGAAGGCATCAGCTTCCTCAAGGAGCAACAGTGGAAAATCCTGGCGAAAGCGGAGCCGGTGACGAAGCGCCGCCTCGTCGAGCGCGTGCGCGTGCCGGCAATGGTCGCGGCGCGGCCCGGTTCGCAGGCGGCGGTGACGGCTCCGCTCGCGGGGCGATTGTTCGCCGCGCCGGGCAAGGCGTTGCCGATGGTGGGAGACACGGTGCAAGCGGGACAAACGCTCGCGCTGGTGCAACCGATGGCGTCGGAACTGGCGTTGAAGCTGGCCGAAGCGGAGGCAGAAGCAGTGCGGGCCAAGCTCGGAGTCGAGCAGGCGGAACAGACCTTCAAGCGCACGCAGAAGCTCGCGCAGGCGGAAGCCAAGTCTGCGCGCGAATTACAAGAGGCAGAGTTCGCGTTGAAGTCCGCGCAAGCCCGGCTGGACGCCGCCCGCGCGATGCAATCCGCCTTCCAACAAGCCCGTGCCAGCACCGGCGAGGGCAACGCCTCCGTGCCGGCCATTGAACTCAAAGCGCCGATTGCGGGCATGGTGGTCGCGCAGACCGGCGCGGCGCTGGGCGAGTGGGTGACGCCCGACAAGCCGCTGTTCATCGTGCTGGACGCGGGGAAGGTGTTCGTTGAAGCCCGCGTGCCGGAATCCGTCGTGGGCCGTCTGAGCGGCGCGAAGGGCGCGACTGCGGAACTGCCCGGCGAGCGGGGCGCGTTCCTCCCGCTCACCGGCGAGGGGCGCGGGCGGCTGGTGTTCCTGAGTCCGCAAGTGAACACGGCGACCCGGACGGTGGCGCTGGTGTATGAGGCGAACAATCGCGACGGGCGTTTTCGCGTCGGGCAACAACTCATGCTGCACGTCGAGAGCGCGCACGCAGAAGACGCCGTGGCGATTCCCGACGCGGCCATTGTCGAGGAAGGCGGGCAGCCGGTCGCGTTCGTGCAAGTGAGTGGCGAGGCGTTTGAAAAGCGCGAACTCACGCTCGGCATCCGCGACGGGAATTTCGTGCAAGTGCTGCGGGGCGTGAGCGAAGGCGAGCGCGTCGTCACCAAAGGCGCCATGGCGATTCGCCTCGCGGCGGCTTCCAACGTGATTCCCGCGCACGGCCACGCGCACTGAGGACGCCTTATGATGGACAAACTCATTCAGTGGGCGCTCGGCAATCGCGCGCTCGTGCTGCTCGCGGCGGCGCTGCTGCTCGTCTTCGGCGCGTTTACGGTCACGCGGATGCCGGTGGACGTGTTCCCCGACCTCACCGCGCCGACAGTCACCGTCATCACCGAGGCGCACGGCATGGTTCCGACGGAGGTTGAGTCGCAAGTGACGTTTCCCATTGAAGCGGCGCTCAACGGCGCGTCGGGCGTGCGGCGCGTGCGCTCGTCCACGGCGGTTGGCATCGCAGTCGTGTGGGTCGAGTTCGACTGGGGCACGGACATCCGGGCGGCGCGGCAAATCGTCAGCGAGAAAGTCGCGCTCGTTGCCAACGAACTGCCACCCGAAGTCGAGCGGCCCATTCTCGCGCCCGTCTCGTCCATCATGGGTGAAATCCTGTTCCTCTCACTCACGTCGGAGAAGCACACGCCGTTTGAACTCCGCAACTACGCCGAGACGGTGATTCGCCGCCGTCTGCTCGCGGTGCCCGGCGTCTCGCAAGTCACGCCCATTGGCGGCGGGGAAAAACAGTTTCAAGTCGTGGTGTCGCCCGCGAATCTACTCGCGCACGGTGTCGCGCTGAATCAGGTCATCCGCGCGCTGGAGGAAGGCAACGAGAACGTCTCCGCCGGCATCATCAATGAGCGCGGCAGCGAATGGCTCGTCACCGGCGTCGGGCGTTTCCGCACGCTGGAAGACATCGGCGAAACGGTGGTGAGCGCCTCAAACGGCGTGCCTGTGACGGTCGCGCAGCTTGGCGAAGTGCGAATCGGCGAAGCGCCCAAGCGCGGCGAAGGTTCGGCGAACATGAAGCCCGCTGTCATCCTGGGAATCCAAAAGCAACCGGGGGCGAACACGCTCGCGCTGACGCGCCAACTGGACGCCGCGCTCGATGGCATCGCCGCGAAACTCCCGCCCGGCATGGCGCTGGACAAGCGCATCTTCCGGCAGGCCGATTTCATCCAGGTGTCGGTCAATAATGTCACGCGCGCCCTCGTCGAAGGTATCGTGCTGGTCATCGTGGTGGTGCTGGTGTTCCTCGGCAATTCCCGCGCCACGTTCATCACGGTGACGGCCATCCCGCTTTCGCTGGTGGCCGCCGTGCTCACGCTCAAGGCGTTCGGCGTGACCATCAACACGATGACGCTCGGCGGCATGGCCATCGCCATCGGCGCGCTGGTGGATGACGCGGTGATTGACGTGGAGAACGTGTTCCGCCGGCTGCGCGAAAACGCGCTGCTGCCCGAGGAACGTCGGCGCTCGGCGTTTGCCGTCGTGCTCACCGCC